>NZ_LZIZ01000152.1:0-9518 GCF_001666915.1 Mycobacterium sp. E3339
GCGCCGAAGATCTCCCACACCGACACGTCGAACACCAGCGAATGGCTCTGCGACCACACGCCGGCCGCCCGCACGGGCGCGTCGAGGGGGGCGAACAGTTGCGTGACGTTACGGTGAGTGATGGCAACGCCTTTCGGCGTGCCGGTGGTACCCGACGTGTAGATGAGGTAGGCGATGTCGTCGGCCGCCGGGGCCGTCGGCAAGGCGTCCTCGGGCTGGGCGGCGAGGACCGGGTCGTCCATGTCGACCACCGCCGGCCCGAAGCCGGCCAACCGCGACCGCAGGGCGTTCGTCGTCAGCGCGGCGATCGGCGCGGCGTCGGTGAGGATGAACTCGATCCGGGCCGCGGGCAGCGCCGGGTCGACGGGCAGGTATGCCGCCCCGGTCTTGAGCACCGCCATGATCGCGACGATCGCCTCGGCCGAGCGGTCCATGAGCAGGCCCACGCATTCCCCAGCCCGGGCCCCGCGGCCGGCCAGCAGGTGGGCCAATCGGTTCGCGGCGCGGTCGAGTTCGCGATAGGTCAGCGAGCGGTTCCCGCAGCTGACGGCGACCGCCTCCGGCGCGCGATCCACCTGCGCGGCGAACACCTCCAGGATCGACGGGCAGGCCGCCCGTCGGTTGGCCACCGCGCGGTTACCCCACTCGTCGAGGCGGGCGCGCTCGTCGTCATCGAGGACGTCGATCGACGACAACGGGCGATCGGGGTCGGCGGTGATCGCCGCCAACACCTGGTGCAGGCGGTGGACCAACGTTTCGATGGTGTCGGCGTCGAACACGTCGGTGCGGAACTCGACCTGCCCGCCGATCCCCGCTGGTTCGCCGGTGTCGTCCCAGTGTTCGGCCAGCGAGAAGGTCAGGTCCATCCGGGCGGTGTGGGTGTCGATCGGCAGTGGGGCGACGTGCAGGTCACCCAGGCTGAACTCGGCGGCGTCGCTGTCCTGCCAGGCCAGCATCACCTGCACCAGCGGGTGGTGGCTCAGGCTGCGGGCGGGGCGGAGCCGCTCCACCAGCACCTCGAAGGGCACGTCCTGGTGCTCGTAGGCGGCCAGGCTGCGGCCGCGGACCTGCGCCAGCACCTGCGCGACCGTCGGGTCGCCGGCGAGTTCCGTCCGCAGCACCAGGGTGTTGACGAAGAAGCCCACCACGTCGTCGAGCACGGGGTCGCGCCGGCCGGCGATGGGGAAGCCGACGGCCACCTCACTGCTTCCGCTCAGGGTCGACAACAGCACCGCCAGCGCGGCCTGGACCACCATGAAGCTGGTGGCGTTGTGCGCCCGCCCCACTTCGCGGACCCGCCGCTGCAACGCGGCCGGCCACTGCACGCTCACGGTGGCCCCGCGGTGATCGGCCACCAGCGGGTAGGGCCGATCGGTCGGCAGCACCAGTCGCTCGGGCATCCCGGCGAGGTGGTGCTCCCAGAACCGCAGCTGCCCGGCGATGGGGCTGTCCGGGTCGCCCAGGTCGCCGAACTGATTGCGTTGCCACAGCGTGTAATCGGCGTACTGCACCGCCAGCGGCGCCCAGTCCGGCGCTTGGCCGGCACACCGGCCGGCGTAGGCCACGCCGAGATCGCGCACCAGCGGGGCGAGCGACAGGCCGTCGGCGGCGATGTGGTGCAGCACCGCCACCAACACGTGCTCAGCCTGAGCCGTATTGAAAAGCCAAGCGCGCAAGGGAATTTCGGTGCCGAGGTCGAACGCGTAATGCGCCACGGTCTCGACTGCCTCTTCCAGCCGGCCCGGCGACCAGGCGGTGGCGTCGACCACGTCGCAGCCGACGTCGGCGTCCTCCGGCGGCAGCACGACCTGTTGGGGTGTCCCCTCCGCCGCGACGAAGACCGTGCGCAGGCTTTCGTGCCGGGCCACCACGTCGCCCAGCGCGGCGCGGAACGCGTCGGCGTCCAGGCGCCCGCTCAGCCGTAGTGCCGCCGCCATGTTGTACACGGCCGAGGGCCCCTGCAGCTGGTCGAGGAACCACAACCGAGACTGGGCGAAGGACAGCGGAATCACCGTGGGCCGTTGCATCGCCACCAACGGCGCGCGCCCGGCCCCGTTCGCACCCAGATGCGGCGCCAACTGGTGAACCGTCGGCGCCTCGAACAGCGACCGCACCCCCAGGTGGGCGTTCAGGCCGGTGTTGACGGCGGCGATCAGGCGCATTGCCGCGAGCGAATCGCCGCCCAGGTCGAAGAACGAGTCGTCGACGCCGACGCGCTCGAGGCCGAGGACCTGGGCGTAGATGCCGGCCAGGATCTCCTCGACTGCGCTTACCGGGGGGCGGTAGCGATCCGCGTCGTGGTAGTCGGGCGCCGGCAGGGCGCGGGCGTCGAGTTTGCCGTTGACCGTCAACGGAATCGCGTCCACGACGACCACCGCGGCGGGCACCATGTAGGCCGGCAACCGCTCGGCCAGCGCGGCGCGAACGCCGGCCGGATCGGCCGTCCCCGTCACGTACGCCACCAGCCGCTCCTCGCGGACGATCACCGCCGCCTGCTCGACGCCCGCCAAACCCGTTAGCGCCGCATGGATTTCGCCGAGCTCGATGCGATACCCGCGGACCTTGACCTGGTCGTCGGCGCGCCCGAGATAGCGCAGCTGCCCGTCGGGCCCCCAGCGCACCAGGTCCCCGGTGCGATACATGCGCGCTCCAAACCCGCCGAACGGGCACGCCACGAACCGCGACGCCGTCAGCCCGGACCGACCCACATACCCGCACGCCACGCCCCGGCCTGCGACATACAACTCCCCGACAACGCCGGCCGGCACCGGCCGCAACCAGTCGTCCAGCACGAAGAAGGCGAGATGCGCCAAAGGAATTCCGATGGGGCTGGCGTCGCCGTGCACGTCGCGGTCGACGATCTCGCGGAACGAGGCGTGCACGGTGGTCTCGGTGGTGCCGTACATGTTGATCAGGCGCGGGCGCCCCGCATGGTTGTCCAGCCACTTGCCCAGCCGCCGGGGCTCGAGCGCTTCGCCGCCGAACACCAGCGTCTGCAGCTTGAGTCGTTGCGCGAGGTCGGGGGAAAGCGCGTCGGCGGTTTGCAGCGCGTAGAACGCGGACGGGGTCTGGCTCAACACGCCGACCTGTTCGCGAACCAGCAAGGCGTGCAGCTCGTCCGGCGAGCGGCCCACGGCGTCCGGCACCACCACCAGCCGCCCCCCGTGCAGCAGCGCGCCGAAGATCTCCCAGACCGAGAAGTCGAACGCCAACGAGTGGCACAGCGTCCATACCTGGCCGAGCTCCAGTTCGGCGTCCAGCGACTCCAGCAGCTGGGTGACGTTGTGATGCGTGACCGCAACGCCTTTGGGAGTGCCGGTGGTGCCGGACGTGTAGACGACGTAGGCGATGTCCCCGGGCGCCGGGGGCGGTGGTGCGGTGGCGGGCCGCATCGTCGGCGCGGGGGCGTTGACGTCGACGACGGGCAGGCCGCACCCGCCCACTCGCGACCGCAGACCGCCGACGGTGATCACCGCGACCGGTGCGGCGTCGGTGAGCACGAATTCGATGCGCGCCGAGGGCAGCCCGGGGTCGATCGGCACGTAAGCCGCGCCGGTCTTGAGCACCGCCAGGATCGCCACGACCGCCTCGGCCGACCGGGGCAGCAACAGTGCCACCCGTTCACCGGGACACGCTCCGTGACCAATGAGCCGGTGCGCCAGGCGGTTCGCGGCGTCATCGAGTTCGCGGTAGGTCAGCCGGTTGCCCCGGTAGCTGATGGCCACGGCCTCCGGGGCGCGGTCCACCTGGGCGACGAAGGCTTCCGGTATCGACCGGGTCGGGGAGGCGGCCTGCTCGAGCGCGCCGTGGTTGCCGATCGCCCGGAGCCGGGCGTGCTCCGCCTCGTCGAGCACGTCGATCGAGGACAACCGCCGGGTGGGGTCGGCGGTCATGGCCGCCACCACCCGCTGCAGTCGCGCCACAAACGTTGCGACCGTGGCGGTGTCGAACACATCGGTGCGGAACTCCACGGCTCCCCCGATCCCGCCGGGCCGGCCGTCGTCGGTCCAGCGTTCGGCCAGCGAGAACAGCAGATCCGTGCGGGCGGTGCGGGTGTCGACCGGAACGGCGGCGACCCGGAGATCGCCCAGCCGCAGGTCGGCGGGTTCGTTGTTCTGCCAGGCCAGCATCACCTGCACCAGCGGATGGTGGCCCAGGTTTCGGGTGGGGTTGAGCCGTTCCACCAGCACCTCGAAGGGCACGTCCTGGTGTTCATAGGCGGCCAGGCTGCGCTGGCGCACCTGCGCCAGCAGGTCGGCGGCGGTGGGATTGCCGGCCAGGTCGACCCGCAGCACCAAGGTGTTGACGAAGAAGCCCACCACGTCGTCGAGTGCGGGATCGGGACGACCGACGATCGGAAAGCCCACAGCCACATCCGAACTCGTGCTCAGCTTGGCCAGCAGCACCGCCAGGGCGGCCTGGATGACCATGAAACTGGTCGCGTTGTGGGCGCGCGCCACCTCGCGCACCCGGTCCTGCAGCTCGGCGGGCCAGTCGACGCGCACGGTGGCTCCGCGATGGTCGGCCAGCGCCGGATACGCCCGGTCGGTGGGCAATTCGAGGCGCTCGGGCATTCCGGCCAGCGCGGCCTCCCAGTAGCGCAGCTGACCGGCGATGGGGCTGTCGGGGTCGTCGAGATCGCCGAGCTGGGACCGCTGCCACAGCGTGTAGTCGGCGTACTGCACCGGCAACGACGGCCATCCCGGCTCGCGGCCGGCGCACCGGCTGGCGTAAGCCACCCCCAGGTCGCGCACCAGCGGAGTCAGCGACCAGCCGTCGGCGGCAATGTGGTGCACGACGGCCACCAGCAGGTGCTCGTCCTCGGCGATCCGGAAAAGCCTTGCCCGCAAGGGTATCTCGGTGGCCAGGTCGAAGGGATGGGCCGCCGCGGCCTCGACGGCCTCTTCCAGCCGGCCCGGTGACCAGGCGGTGGCGTCGACCACGTCCCAACCGGCAGCGGCGCGCTGCGGCGGCAGCACGACCTGCCGGGGCGTCCCCTCGGCCGCGGCGAACACGGTGCGCAGGCTTTCGTGGCGGTCCACCACATCGGCCAGCGCGGCGCCCAGCGCGTCCTCGTCGAGGTGCCCGGTCAGCCGCAGCGCCGCGGCCATGTTGTACACCGGCGACGGACCGTGCAGTTGGTGGATGAACCACAACCGGGATTGCGCGAACGACAGGGGCAACACTTGCGGCCGCGGCCCGGCCGCCACGCGCGCCCGCGCCCGGCCGCCCCCGCCGATGCGCTGCGCCAGCAGGCGAATCGTGGGCGCCTCGAACACGGTGCGCACCGACAGCCGGGTATCCAGGCCCGCGTTGACGGCGGCGACCAGGCGCATGGCCGCCAGCGAATCCCCGCCCAGGTCGAAGAAGGACTCCTCGACGCCGGCCCGGGTCAATCCCAGTACGCGGGCGTACATTTCGGCCAGGATGCCCTCGGTCGGGGTCGCCGGCGGCCGGTACCGTTCGTCGTCGTGGTAGTCGGGCGCCGGCAGGGCGCGGGCGTCGAGTTTGCCGTTGACCGTCAACGGAATCGCGTCCACGACGACCACCGCGGCGGGCACCATGTAGGCCGGCAACCGCTCGGCCAGCGCGGCGCGAACGCCGGCCGGATCGGCCGTCCCCGTCACGTACGCCACCAGCCGGCCCTCGCGGACGATCACCGCCGCCTGCTCGACGCCCGCCAAACCCGTTAGCGCCGCATGGATTTCGCCGAGCTCGACGCGATACCCGCGGACCTTGACCTGGTCGTCGGCGCGCCGCACGTACCGCAGCTGGCCGTCCGGCCCCCAGCGCACCAGGTCCCCGGTGCGATACATGCGCGCCCCGAACCCGCCGAACGGGCACGCCACGAACCGCGACGCCGTCAGCCCGGACCGACCCACATACCCGCACGCCACGCCCCGGCCGGCGACATACAACTCCCCGACCACGCCGGCCGGCACCGGCCGCAACCACTTGTCCAACACCATCAGCGCCGCGCCGGACACCGGCGACCCGATCGGCGCCCCGGCCCCCGCGGTCAGCGGGGCGCTGATCGCCGCGTCGACGGTGGTCTCGGTCGGGCCGTAGGCATTGACCATCACGCGGCCGGGCGCCCACCGATCCACCAGGTCCGCAGGGCAGGGCTCGCCGCCGATCACCAAGGCCACCCCGTCCAGGCCCTCCGGAGACAGGGCGCCCGCCTCGGACGGCGTCAGGCTGAGCACGCCGACGCGTTCGCGAATCAGCAACGCCCGCAAATCTTCCGGTGATCCGATGACCGGCTCGGGGACCACGACCAGCCGGCCCCCGTCCAGCAGCGCGCCGAAGATCTCCTGAACGGAGACGTCGAAGGCCAGGGAATGACACTGCGACCAGGCGGCGGCCGCCGGCAGGGGGGCATGCAGCGACGCCATCAGCTGCGTCACGTTCTGGTGGGTGACCGCCACGCCCTTGGGGACCCCGGTGGTGCCCGAGGTGTAGATCAGGTACGCGATGTCCTCGGGGTCGGGGTGCCGCAACGGCGTGGTGGGTTCGGCGTGCAGGGCCTCGTCGTTGACATCGACGATCGGCAGGTCGGCCCCGTACAGCCGGGACCGCAGGTCCGCGGTGGTCACCGCGACGGCCGGCGCGGCGTCGGCGATCATGAACCCGAGCCGCGCCGCCGGCAGCGCGGGGTCGATCGGCAGGTAGGCCGCTCCCGCCTTCAGCACCCCCAGGATCGCGACGATCGCGTCCGCGGACCGCGAAAACAGCAGCGCCACAACGGCACCGGGGCCGGCGCCGTGGCGCACCAGCAGATGCGCCATGCGGTTCGCGGCCTCGTCGAGCTCGCGGTAGGTCGTCGAGCGGCCCTGCCAACTCAGCGCCACCGCGTGCGGGGTGCTTGCCACGTGCGCGGCGAACAGCTCCGGGATCGACGCCCCGGCCGTCGGTTCGGTCAGCGCGGCGCGATTGCCCCAGCCGATCAGGTGGGCGTGCTCCGACTCGTCGAGCGCATCGATCGCCCTCAGCAGCCGGGTGGGGTCGGCGGTCATGGCCGACAGCACCCGACGGAACCGCGAGATCAGCGCATCGATTGCGGGCGCGTCGAATACGTCGGTGTCGAATTCGACGCGCAGGCCGAGTTCGTCGCCCGGCACGGCCTGCACCGAAAGCGGATAGTGGTTGAATTCGCGGCTGGTGAAGTCGGTGACGGTGACGTCTTGGGCGCCGGCCAGCGCGGCGGTGTCGATCGGATAGTTCTCGTACACGAACAGGGTGTCGAACAACTGGTCGTGGCCGGTGGCCCGGTGGATTTCGGACAGCGCCAGGTGTTCGTGCTCGAGTGTCTGGTTGTGGGCGCGGCGCAGTTGGTCGAGCAGGCCGGCGACGGTGGTCGCCGCGGTGATGGTGGCGCGCACCGGAACCGTGTTGATCAGCAGGCCCACCATCGACTCGGCGCCGGGCACCTCGGCCGGCCTTCCCGAGACCACCGCCCCGAACACCACGTCGTCCTGCCCGGTCAGCCACGCCAGCAGCTGGGCCCAGGCGGCCTGCAGCACGGTGCTAACGGTGGTGTGCGACGAGCGGGCCAGCGCGCTCAGCGCGCGGGTGGTTTCCGCCGGAACGCGGGAGGTGGCGACGCCCCGCCGCCCCGCCCGGCCGGGCGGGCGCACCAACGTCGGGCCGTCGAACCCGTCGAGCACGTGGCGCCACGCCGCGTGCGCGGCGGCCACGTCCCGGTTCGCCAGCCAGGTCAGGTAGCTGCGGTACGGCGTCACCGCCGGCAGCCGTTCGCGGTAGTAGCCGGCGAAGATCTCCCGCAGCACGATCGGCAGGGACCACCCGTCCATCACGATGTGGTGAACGGTCAACACGAAGCGGTGCCGGTCTTTCGCGGTGCGTACCAACACCGCCCGGAACGCCAGGTGGGTTGCCAGGTCGCACACCGACGCGCGTTCGGCGGCGCACAGCTGCTCGATTTGCCGGTCGGGTTCGGCGTCGTCGGCGTCGAGTTGGAGATAGCGCCACCCCACGGTGGGGTCGGCCGGGATGATCTGCACGGGCTCGTCGAAGTCCTCGCAGAACCGGGCCATCAGGTTGGGGTGGCGTCGCAGCACGGTGTGGAGCGCCTCGCGCAGGCGGTGCGGATCAAGCGGGCCGCAGACGGTGATGTCGAGCTGCACCGCATACACGTCGGCGCCCGGGTCCTGGCCGGAGCCGGCGTGGAAGAGCAGTCCCCGCTGCAACGGGGTCAGCGGCAACACATCGGCCGTCGGGAACCGCAGGCAGAGCGCATCGATCTGCTGTTGGCTCAGCCGGGCGGGCGCGATGTCCGACGGGGTCAACCCGCCGCCCCCGTTTCGGACGTGCGCGCAGATGCCGGTCAGGGCGTCACACCACAACTGGCTGAGCCGGCGGACCTCGCCGCGCTCCAGGGCCGAGGTTGCCCACGTCCAGTTGGCCTGCAGGCGCGGGCCGTCGGCGGCGTCCACCGTGGCGGCGTTCAGTTCCAGCGTGTGTCCCAACGGGACGGGCATCGCCGCGGTTGCGGCGGTCAGCGAGAGGCTGTCCTGATCGAGCCGCCACAACTCGTCGGATAACTCGGCCGCCCCGCCCAGCCGTCCCAGGTAGTTGAAGCCGATCGACGGGTCCGGATCATCAAGGGCCACTTCGGGATTCAGGTAGCGCAGCAAACCGAAGGTCAGTCCGTCGGGCAGGGCGCGCAGTTGCTCCTTGGCCTCCTTGATCACCGCCCCCAGCTCGGCCTCCCCCGTCCTGACCCTGGCCCAGGGCGGCTTGCCGAGGCTGAACGCGACCGGATACTTGGCGGTGAACCACCCCACGGTGCGCGACAGGTCCACGCGCGGGCCCACCTCCTCATGGCGGCCGTGGGCCTCGACGTCGATGGAAAGCGGCGCGCCGGTGCCCAGGAATTCGCTGATCGCCAACCCGAGGGCGACCAACAGAACATCCTGGACACCGGCGTGGAACGCCGCCGGCACTGCCCCCAACAACATGCGCGTGGTCTCGGTATCCAGCGACACCGACAGATGCTCGGCCGTCCGGTAGGTGTCGGCGTCGGGCCGCACCCCCGGCAGCGCGGGCGGGGTGGCCAGCACCCGGCGCCAGGCGTCCGCTGCCGCGGCGACCTCGGGCCGCCGGGCGTGCTCCCGCAGCAGCGCCGACCACCGGGCGAACGACGTCCCGCCCGGGGGCAGTGCCACCGGCTGCCCGCCCCGCCGCTGGGCCCAGGCGATGTTCAAGTCCTCCAACAGGATTCGCCATGACACCGCATCCACGGCGAGGTGATGAATCACCAATGCCAACCGGCCGCTGGACTCCGCCCACAGCGCCCGCAGCATCATCCCGGCGGCCGGGTCCAGCCGCGACCGCGCCGCGACCAGCGCCGCTTCGGACAACTCGCCGACGGTGTGCAGGCAACCGCGAGCGTCGACCGCGCCGGGATCGGGCACCTGCAGCGACCAACCGCCCTCGCCGTCGTCGTCGAGACGCAGCCGCAGCGTGGCGTGCCGATCGAGCAACGCCTGCAGCAG
>NZ_LZIZ01000153.1:0-3392 GCF_001666915.1 Mycobacterium sp. E3339
CGCTACCGCTGCGGGAGCCGGTGCGCTCGCTGGTGTGGGTGCGCGGGCGGCTGCGGGTCTGCGCGCCGGGGGTGGTCTGTTCGGCCGGTGTCGGCGGGCGGGCGCCGCGGCGAATCACCTGCGACGGCTCGACGCGCGGGTCGCGCCGGGGCGGGGGTCGATCGCCGTTCACCCGGTTAACGTACGCGGCCGGCGGCCCGGCGTCCGACTACGGGCGCGCGCGCAGGCCGTTGATGAACGGGCAACCCATCAACACCCGGATGGCCTGGCTTAGCCCGGTCATGTCGTCGACCGGCTTGTGAAACGGCAGCCGGACGTCGTGGTCGCGGTCTTGGCCCTCGACGCGAAACCGAACGCCGTAGCGGTCGAGCCCGAGCGGACGCACCTGCCCGCGACGCAACGGCGCGGGCAGCCGGGACACCAGCCGGGCGACCACATCGCTGTGGGCGGTGTCCAGATGCCACAACAGGTTCGACTCGATCTCGCAGAACGGGTCGGGCCTTGCAGCGACGAGGTCCTCGACGCTGACGGGCTCGGCACCGGTGGCGTCGGTGACGACGACGGACGCGATCTCCAGCCGGACCAGCGTGTACCGCATTTCCTCGTCGTCGGGCGGCGCGCACCGCGGGGTGTCGACCTGAAGCAGCGCGGGGTGCGGCCACTCGGCGGCGATCCGGTCGACCGTCTCGGCGACCACCGCCGGGGCGAACGCCCGCAGTCGCCCGCGCACCCACACCAGCGAGCGCACCGGCTCCCGCAGCGGTAGCGGCGCGTAGTCGGTCAGCTCCAGCAGCGCCTGCGACCCGGCCGGCGGCGGGTCGTCGCTCGAATTCGGAAGCGCCAGGGCGAAGGACCCGTCGGGCAGCAGGTGATGCACGGGCGTCACGAACGGGTCCTGGCGTGGCTGCGCGGTTTCCAGGGCAAGCAGCGCGCCACCGGCGCGCACGCAGGCGCTGCGGATACGTTCGGCCGTCGTCGGGGAGGGGCAGGTCAGCGGTAACACCATTCTCCTTATATTAGGTAAGCCTAAGTTAACTTAGAAGCGGGGGCGCCGCAAGAGCCGTTTGACGGCCGCCGCCGCTAGGGTTGAGGCGTGGTCCGCATCGCTTATCTCGGTCCGGAAGGGACCTTCACCGAGGCGGCGCTGTTGCAGATCACGGCCGCCGGCCTGATCCCCGGCCAGGGCCAAGACGAGGTCCAGCGGCTGCCCCTCGACAGCACCGCCGCGGCGCTGGACGCCGTCCGCGACGGCGGCGCCGAATACGCCTGCGTCCCGATCGAGAACTCGATCGACGGGTCGGTGACGCCCACGCTCGACAGCCTCGCCATCGGGTCCCCCCTGCAAGTCTTCGCCGAGACCACCCTGGACGTCGCCTTCACCATCGTGGTCAGACCGGGCCGTACCGCCGCCGACGTCCACACCCTGGCCGCGTTCTCGGTGGCGGCCGCGCAGGTGCGGCACTGGGTGGCCGACAACCTGCCCGGGGCCGAGCTGCGGCCGGCATATTCCAACGCCGACGCGGCGCGGCAGGTGGCGGAGGGGCAAGCGGACGCCGCGGTGACGTCGCCGCTGGCCGCCTCGCATTGGGGGCTCGGCACGCTGGCCGACGGCGTTGTGGACGAACCCAACGCCCGCACCCGGTTCCTCCTCGTCGGTCCGCCGGGGCCGCCGCCGGCCCGCACAGGTGCCGACCGGACGGCGGTGGTGCTGCGCATCGAGAACGCGCCGGGCGCGCTGCTGGGGGCGCTCACCGAGTTCGGGATCCGGGGCATCGACCTGACGCGCATCGAATCCCGACCGACCCGGACCGCGCTGGGCACCTACATGTTCTTCGCCGACTGCGTGGGCCACATCGACGACGACGCCGTCTCCGAGGCACTCAAGGCGCTGCACCGTCGTTGTGCCGATGTGCGATACCTGGGATCGTGGCCGACGGGTTCGCCCGCCGGGGTGCTGCCGCCGCCGGCCGACGAGGCGGCCCGCTGGCTGGCGCGGCTGCGTGCGGGCAAACCGGAAATCGAGTCCGCGGAGCTCGAACGATGACCGGTCGCCTGGTGCTACTGCGGCACGGCCAGTCGTACGGCAACGTCGAGCGCAGGCTGGACACCCGCCCGCCCGGGGCGGAGCTGACGCCGCTGGGGCGCGACCAGGCCCGCGCCTTCGCTCGCGGTGCGGGACGGCCCGCGCTGCTGGCTCACTCGGTCGCGATTCGCGCGTGCCAGACCGCCGGGGTGATCGGCGGCGAGCTCCAGATGTCCGCCGTCGAGGTACCCGGCGTGCACGAGGTCCAGGTCGGCGGGCTGGAAGACCGCAGCGACGACGACGCGGTCGCGGAGTTCAACTCGATCTATGAGCGATGGCATCACGGTGATCTCGACGTCCCGCTGCCCGGCGGCGAAACCGGCAACGACGTCCTGGACCGCTACGTGCCCGCGCTCACCGACCTGCGCCTGCGCTACCTCGACAACCACGACTGGACCGGCGACATCGTCGTCGTGAGCCACGGCGCGGCGATTCGTCTGGCCGCCGCCGTGCTGGCCGGCGTGGACGCCACCTTCGCGCTGGACAACCACCTCGACAACGCCCAATCGGTGGTCTTGGCCCCCATCACCGACGGGCGGTGGAGCTGCGTGCGGTGGGGGACGCTGACGCCGCCGTTCTACCCCGAGGACGAGGCGACTCCGGTCGCGGACGCGGTGCATTCGAGCACCGACCCGATGGGCTGACGGCCGATCAGACGGCCAGAGCCACCGATTCGAAGCACCCGCAGCCGACGGCGTCGCAATCGACGAAGAAGGCGTGCGGCAACAGCTCGGGGCTGAAGCAGTCCGGCTCGGTGCATTCGGAGCGGCGCAGCGAATGGCGAATGATGGTGCCGTGACAGTGATCTAAGCCCGCCCGGCAGTCGCGGCAGTCAGCGCTCATAACCCGTTCATAGCACCGGCCGCGGACAAACCGCGGTTGCCGCGCCCGGAAAACCGGCGCGGCGGAAGTTGTCAGGCCCAGCCCAACTCTTCGAGCCGGTCGTCGTCGATGCCGAAGTGGTGGGCGATCTCGTGGATCACCGTGATCGCCACCTCCTCGACCACCTCGTCGTCGGACTCGCAGACGTCGAGCAGCGCCTCGCGGTAGATGGTGATGGCGTCCGGCAGCGATCCCGCGTAGTCGGAATCACGCTCGGTCAGCGCGACCCCTTCGTACAGCCCGAGCAGTTCGCCGTCCTCCGGGTGCCGGTCGGAGACCAGCACGACGACGTTGTCCATGGCCGCCGCGAGCTCGGGCGGGATCAGGTCGAGCGCGTCGGAGACCAGCTCGTCGAACCGCTGCGGATCCATCCGCGCGGGCACCGGGCTAACCCCCGGCGGGCGGCGGGGCGGGCGGTGCCTCGGGT
>NZ_LZIZ01000154.1:0-49305 GCF_001666915.1 Mycobacterium sp. E3339
AGATCGGCACGGGGCAGCAGCGCTTCGAGAAGGCCGCCGACGCCGTCATGCGGTGGGGCATGCAGCACGGCGCGGGCCTGCGGGTGCGGGCCAGCTCGGAGGTCGCCGAGGTCGGCACGGTTGTGTTGGTGCGCATGGGTTTTCTGCCCGCGCCGTGCCGGGTGGTGTACGTGATCGACGAACCCGACATGCGCGGATTCGCCTACGGCACCCTGCCGGGGCATCCGGAGTCCGGCGAGGAACGCTTCGTCGTCCGGCGCGACCCCGCCACCTCCGCGGTGTTCGCGGAGGTGACGGCGTTCTCCCGGCCGGCGACCTGGTGGAGCAAGGTCGCCAGGCCGGTGGTGGCGGTGGCCCAGCGCGTCATCGCCAAACGCTATCTGCGCGGGGTCTGAGCCGGGCTTAGGTCCCCAGGCCGCCGAGCGTCACGCCAGCGTGACGTAGGCCGCCGAACGTCACGCCAGCGTGGCGGGCGGCGCTAGGATCCCCAGCGAGCGAGCAAACGCTCTGCGCCCGAACACATTTCGTCGATCACCTCAGCCACCGACGCGTCGTCGCGAATCATCCCGACGCCCTGACCGGCGTCGACCGGGGCCACCCGGCGATCGTCGGCGGCGATCGAGGCCTCGAGTTCGTCGCACGCCTGCGGGTCGAGCGCGTCCTCCTTGCCGGTCCAGCGCTCGACGAAGTCGTTGGTCAGCACCCGCGACGGGAAGCGCGCGGGCCACGGCCGGGCCTGGGCGACGTCGAACGCCCGGGTGACCGCGGTGTCGGTGGCCCGGGCCGCGATCAGCGCGCGGCGGCTGCCGTCGCCGGAGAGCGCCTCCGGGCACGCGGCCAGGCGGGTGCCCACCCACGCCCCGCTCGCCCCGGCGGCCAGCACGGCGGCCAGGCTGCGCGCCGACGCGACACCCCCACCCGCGAGGACCGGCACCGAGACGGCGTCCAGCACGGTGTCGAGCAACGGCAGCGTCGCGAGCTTCGTCTCGCCATGCCCGCCGCCCTCCGCACCCCGGGCCACCAGGATGTCGACGCCGGCGTCGGCCGCCTGCCGAGCCCCGATGCCGTCGTAAACCTGTGTTGCCGTGGGGATTCCGGCGTCGTGGGCCTTGGCGACCCACGACCAGTCGGTCCCGAAGCTGACCGACAGCAGCGCCGGCCGTGCGGCCACGGCGTCGTCTAGCAGGCCCGCCTCGGTGCGCATCACCCAGTCGACCAGACCGATGCCGAAGGTCCCCCGCACGTGCCGCAGCTGTGCTTGCAGCAGTTCCCTCGTCGCGACGCTGCCCATGCCGACCATGCCCAGACCGCCGGCGGCGGTGACCGCCGCGGCCAGCCGGCCGCCGGCGACCCCACCCATCGGCGCGTTGACGATCGGGACCCGCAGCCCGAATTCCCTCGACCAGCGCGTGGCGAGCATCCGGCTAGTGAACCGCGGGAAGGGTCTTGAGCACGGTCAGCATGACCACCGAATCCTCGACCGCATGCAGCGCGTGCCGCTCCGCCGGGATGGCGACATAGTCACCGGTCCTGCCCTCCCACGCGTCACCGCCGGCCGTCAAGCGGACATGACCCTGCAGGACCTGCAGCGTCGCCTCGCCGGGGCTGTCGTGTTCGGAAAGGTCATGGCCGCCAAGCAAAGCCAACACGGTCTGGCGAAGTTCGTGGGTGTGGCCACCGTGGATGGTGTGGGCGGCCCGGCCGCTGTGCGATTCCTTGGCTTCGGCCAGCTTTTCGGACGCGAGGCTGGTCAACGAGATCGATTCCATAGCTGAGTCCTTTGCGGTTGAGCGGACGCGATCAGGCCGTCAATAGCAGTATCCCCGCCACCACCAACGCGATGACCTTGACCACTTCCAAGCCGATGTACACGTAGTGGGCCCGCGAGCGCGGCCCCTGCGCCCCGGCGAGCACGCTGTCGGATCGGCGTGTCAATCGGGGCCGCACCGCGATCAACTGCACCGCCAGCGCGCCGATGGCGACGAAGATCGCCGCGGCGACGCCCGCCCGCGAGGGGCCGGCGACCACGATCGCCGCCACAACCAGGGCGAAGGCGACCTCGACGGTGTTGAGGGCGCGAAACACCAGCCGCCCGATGCCGAGCCCGATCTGCAAGGTCACGTTGGGCGCCCGGAATTTCAGCGGCGCCTCCAGGAACGAAATGGCCAGCACCATGCCGAGCCACACGAACGTCACCGCGACGGCGACCGCCGGCCCGGCGCTCATTTGGCCACTTTCTGCGGCGCCAGGTGCGCCACGCACAGATCGGGTTCGACGAACGCGTCGAGCCGGTCGACCGAGACCGGCGCGCCCCACGCCTCCATGGCGCCCTGCATGAGGCCGAGGTGCACCGGGCAGACGACGGCCATCCGGTCTTCGGCCAATTCCAGGAACGGGCAGTGCCGCAGCCCGACCTGCTGCCCGCCATCGGCCTTCCGGCGCTCGGGTGCGAAGCCGAGTTCGTCGAGCATGTTCACCAGTTGGTCGATGGCGTCGGCGGCGTTGGCGGCCTTCGGCGGCACCGCTTCCAGGCTGGATTCCAGCTTTCGGCCCCAGGCGCGGCCCGCGGCCAAGGCCTTGGCGCCGGCGTCCCGCTCGCCGGCGAACGCCACGGCCAGGATCTCGGCGAGGAGGCGATAGTGCCGCGTGCCGCCGCGGTCCATCTGCCGCACCGCGCGGAACATCAGGGGTGGACGGCCCGGCCCCTTGCGGTCCAGCTCGACCTGCTCCACTTGGCCCTGGCCGACCAGGCTCTCGAGGTGGAAGCGGACGGTATTGGGATGCACGCCCAGCACCTCGGCGATGGCGGCGATGCTCATGGCATCGGGCGACGCCCGCAGGATCCGCAGCACCTCGCGGCGGCGGCTGGCGGATTCGCCGGTCGACCTCGGCGGCAACTTCACGGGACCCTCACGCTCCTTCTGCTTGGCCGGCCATCGCTCGAGCGGCCACCCAAGGCGTGTCTACACCGGCCCGGGGCGTCTTGGCCGCCCAACCCGCGAATCCCGCGGCCGCCCGGCGCCCACCCAGCCGGGCGCTCGGCCAAAGCCGCACCACGCACGCACGCCATGGGCCAAGAGTTTACACAATGAATTTTTGTAAAAACGAAAGGCGGCTGAAGATCACACCCGGCACCTCCCCCGCCTAGAGCCATGCGCTCAAATGCTCCGCGCCGACGCCCGTTTCGGGTCTTCTGGGTGGGCAAGCCGATACACCTCGATGAGCCGAGCCACGTCGGTGGGCGTGACGATGCCGACCACCTGGTCGCCCTCGAACACCAGCGCACGGCTGCGGGGGCCGGCGGGGGCCATCCGCTCCAGCAGGGCGGTCAGTGGCTCCTGCGGCGCGCCGGACGGCACCTCCTGCAGGGGTTGCGCCACCTCGCCAACGGTGGCGGTGGCGCGCCGCCCGGGCGCCATGTCCCGCAACTGCCGCAACGTGATCAGCCCCGTAACCGACCCGCTCCGGTCGACGACCGGGTACGCCGAATGCCGGTCGCCGAGCACATAGCGCTGCACGAAATCGTCGACGGTGATCCAGCCTGGCGCGGTGTGCGGCCGCGCGGTCATGGCGTCGGCGACGCGCACCCCGGCGAACATCTGCTGCGTCGAAATCCGCGTCTCCTCTTCGCGACTGGCGGCGAAGATGAACCAGCCGATGAAGGCCAGCCACACACCGCCCACGACACCGCCGACCAGGAACTCGGCCAATCCCAACGCAATCAGGATGAACGCGACCACCCGCCCGGCGTGGGCCGCGCCGATGGTGGCGCGCACGCTGTCCCCGTGCCGGCGCCACAGGAAGGCCCGCAGCACCCGGCCACCGTCCAAGGGGGCGCCCGGCAACAGGTTGAACAGCCCGAGCAGCAGGTTGATGCCGGCCAGCCACGAAGCGACCCCGACGGCGATCGGGCTGGCGCCCATGGCCGGCAGGGCGGCAACCAGGCCGCCGAAGACGGCCGCCAGCCCGAGGCTGGTGACCGGACCCGCGATCGCGATGCGCAACGCCGCCCCCGGCGTCTTCGCCTCGCCGCCGAGCGTGGTCACGCCGCCGAACAGCCACAGCGTCACGCTGCCCACCGGCACCCCGGCGCGGCGGGCGACCACGGCGTGCGCCAGCTCGTGCGCCACCAGCGACGCCAGCAGCACCAGCGCACCGCATGCGCCGGCCGCCCAGTAGGCGAGCGGCGAGTAACCCCCGACGCTGGAGGGCAGCGTGCTGGCCAGGCTCCAGGTGAACAACCACAAAATGACCAGCACGCTCCAGTGCAGGTTCACCGGAAAGCCGGCGATCCGCCCCAGTGGGATCGCGTCGCGCACCTCGGACCTCCAAAGTCGTTGAGGGGAGGCGGTTCGAGGGCCGCCTCTGACCCGAACGTAGGTCGACGCCGCCGTCGCCACTAGGGTCGTTGGACCCCGCGCCGGCGGCCGGGTTGGCTTGCCGTGATGACTTTGGGCCGCATCCGCAATCTGCGCGTGACGGAATTACCGCGCGGTCTCCCGTAACTTGACTGATGCGGTTGACCAAAGGAGTAAGACGGCTATGGGGGTATCTCTTGCTGACCGACTCTGACGTGGACGCCCTGGCTTCGGAATTCTTGCAATCGCACTATCTTGGGCCGATCTACGCCGACTGGTCCCCCGACCGCCGCCTGGACACATTCCTGCGTCGCCGCGGCCTCTCCCGCGTCGCCGACGACGGCGACCTGTCCAACACCGTCCTGGAACGCGTTCTGGGGCGCCGCCGCAGCTAACACGCTTCAATTAGCAACGCCCACAACGCTTTCCAACTCGGCAAGGGATTCCTCGGTCCACGGGATCAGCGTCTCGATATCGGGCACCACGTCGCGGCCCGCGGCGTAGCCGAATCCGACCCGCTCGGCGTACAGGCACGTCGTGATGTTGAGCGCGTGGCCGTCGTACACCGTCGACACCGGGTACATCGCCTCGATACGCGCGCCGTTCCAATACATTTGGGCCGAGGGGCCGCGAACGTGCGAGATCGGCAGGTTGTACCCGGTGCGGATTTTCGGTGTGAACGGCAGCAACGGGCCGATGGCCGTCGCGGCGATGCTTCCGGCGTTGGTCAGCAGCGATGCCGCCGCTCCCCGCTTGGACACCCACCGCTTGCCCTCCGACATCGACCGATGGATCAGATCGAGCCGGGCCTTCGGATCGTCCAGGTCGGTGCCCAGCGGGCACATCCACAATCCAAACCGGTTGCCGTGCTGGTCATCCGGCACGTCGTGGTCGCGGTCGCGCACCGTGACGGGGCAGGCCGCCACCAGGGACCGATTGGGCAATTCGCCGTGATCGCCCAACCAGCGCCGCACCACGCCGGCCGCCATCGCGGTGAGCACATCGTTGCCGGTCACCCCGGCCGCCTCGCGCACCGCGTGGATGCGCTCGAGTGCCCAGCTGCCCGCGGCGACCGCGCGCTCGGGGCCCGGGCGGCCGTTGAACCGGGTGAAGGGGGCGCCCAGGGGCAGCACGGTGGTGTGCCCCACCAGCGAGTCCAGCACGGTGGTGATCTCGCCGGCGGCCACCCGCCCGATCAGCCCCGCGCCCGCGGCCGCCGCGTCGGTCAGCGATTTCACCGGTGCCACCAGGCGGGACACCAGGCCGCCGCCCGGGGCCGGCGGTGCGGGCGCACGCCGATGGTCGGCGTAAAACGGTGGCATCGAGCGGCGATTCGGATCGGTGCTCAGCGCGTCGGTGATCATCTGGAAGCCCGCCACCCCGTCGGTGACGGTGTGATGCACCTTGATGTAGAAGGCGAACCGGCCCCCGTCCAGCCCGTCGATCAGATACGACATCCACATCGGCCGGTTCCAGTCCAGGCGCAGCGCGTCCAATTCCCCGATCAGCCGCCAGAACCCGTCTTCGGTGACGGTGCGGCGCTGGCAATGTCGGCTCACGTCAACGGGATCCATGTGTCGCCAGACCCACATGCCCCCGGTGTCCACGCCGCGATGCGGGTATTTGCACAGCCGGGGATCGACCGAGTCGATCCCGGCGAGCGCCGTCCGGTGCAGTTCCTCGACGTAGTCGGGCCCGGCGTCATCCGGCGGCGACAGAATCAGCACGGCGGCGACGTGCATCGGGCTCGACACCCACTCCGCGGTCATCATGGCCGCGTCCAACGGATCCAAGGGTTGCATTTCGGGCTCCGCGACTAGGCGGGGCGGTCGCGTTCGGTCATGGCCCCGGTCAAGAGGCCCGACTGCTGCAATGCCGCCTCGACGAACCGCTGTACCGGCCGCGCGCGGAAGAATCCGGTGTGACCGCCGCGGTACCAGACGATTTCCGGTTTGCCCCAATGCTCCCAGAGGCGAATCACCTGCTCGCGCGGGTGCACCACCTGGTCGGCGACGCCCGCGTAGATGAAACGGCCAGGCAGGGGCACCAGGGGCGCCAGCGACAGGGGCGAGGTCATCCGCCCCAGCGCCTCGGCCAGTTCCATCGTCTGGCGTCGGGGGTCCTCGGGGGACAGCCCCGCGTGCCGGTTGAGCAGCCCGACCAGGTCGGCGACCGGAACGCCGAGAATCGCGCAGGTGAGCCCGGTTTCGAGGCTGGCAACCAGCGCGGTGATGTAGCCGCCGAGCGAAAGACCGTTCAACCCGATCTGCGATTCCGGCTCCTGCCGGCGTATCCAGGACAACAGCCGCCGGATGTCCCACACCGCCTGCGCCGTCGCGTGCACGTCGTCGAGGATGTCCTCCCCGGGAAACACCGCGCCCTTCGGCAGGTCGCGGGCGCGGGGGCCGTGCATCGGCAGCACCGGCATCACCACGTTGAGCCCGAGATCCTCGTGCAACCGCCAGGCCCGGAACAGAGCGAGATCCAAAGCGGCCCGGCCCATTTCGGTTCCGTGCACGCACACCAGCCAGGGCCGCGGTTGTGGATGGCGGAGCAACAGGGCGTACTCGCGGCGGTTGGCGGTGTAGCCCATCCACCGCTCGGTGCCCGGCTCACCCGGCCGGGGGTGGTATCCGCTCTCGAAGGACATCCGGTAGTAGGAACGCCTGCCCTTCTTGACCTTTCGCACCTCGACATCCGAAAGCGGCGGAGGCGCACCGAAAAATTTCTTCGGATGGTCCAGCCAGCCCCGGTCGCCGTAGAACTTCAGCGCCGCGTCCACCTCGCTCGTGATCCGCTCGAAGTCGTCGGGTCGGCTGACCGGGCGGCGCGCCTTCAGGCCCACCAGGACGACTTCGTCGCGGAACGCCTGCGCCGCCAGGGCGAGGGTGGGCCGCGCGATCGGAAGCTCGTCGGGCGCTTGCCCGAGGTAGTCGCGCCACGACTGGGCGAGGTATCGACCGGTGCTGGTGAACGGCCTGACGGCGCTGCTCAACCCGATGCCACCGGATGCGCTGGAAGGCGCCGCACCCGGGGGTTCGGAAGCGCCGTCGTTGGTCGGTCCCGCCATGGGGGCAAGGTAGCAGGCGGTCAAACCGGCCGGTTAGGGACTTACGGCCCGGTCGCCGCCGCGAAAGTCCATGCCCGGCCTAGTCGAACGCCTGGATCACCTGGCGGGCGACCCGGCGGATCTGCTGTGACACCTCGGGATCCAGCGGCAGGTCGGCGAAGCGCGGAATCTCGCCCGTCGTGGTGACCACGCCCGGCTCCTCGTGCGCCCAGCGCGCCTTCACCTTCTCCCCCAACGCGCGCGCGGGCGGATTATCGGCCAGCACGCGGGCGTGAAACCGCCTGATGCCGTCGACGCGCGCGGCGACCGCCAGCGCACCGAGCAGCAGCGTGCCGATCCCGCGGCCCTGGTAGCCGTCCGCGACGGTGAGCGCGACCTCCGCCGAGGCGGGATCGTCCTGGTCCCGGACGAAGCGGGCGTCCGCGATCACCGGCCCCGCGGCGCCGTCGGTGACGACCCAGACGAAGTGGTCGACGTAGTCGACCTCGAACAGATAGCTCAGGCGCGCCTCGGTCGGGGTCCCGCCCTGGTACCGCCGGTAAAGGGTCTCCCGGGAGAAGGAACCGCTGGTTTGAAACCGCTCGGCGTCGCCGGGTAGGACGGGGCGCAACGACAGCGGGGCCCCGTCTCTGGTCGATACCGGGATGGGGGTGATGTAGGCGGCGAGCCGCTGCCGCGCGGTGCGCAGCATCTGGCCGGCAATGGCCGGCATGGCCAGCATGCGGTCGAACGCGGCGCTGTAACCGGTGTAGCCGCGCACGTCCTCGCGCGCGGTCACCGTCGCCGTTCTGGTCGCGTGCCGCAGCAACGCGATCTCGCCGACGATCGTTGCCGACGACAACTCGGTGGTTGTCACCCGGCCCGCGGGGCCGGCGTGCCGCACCTCGACCCGACCGGACGCGATGATCGCGAATGACTCCGCTCGTTCGCCCTGCCGCATCAGCACCTCGCCCGCCACGGCGTGCAGGGGTTCGAGCAGGGCCGCCAGCGGGGCGAGGTCCTCCGCCCGGATGTCGGCAAACATCGGCAGAGCGGCAAGTTCGTCGGCGCTGACGGCCCTCACGCCGGCCCGCTCGCCCACCCGGAATCACATCCCGATTGCGAATCCATTGCTAAAGCGGTCATCTCGCCGATTTCGTAAATTGGGGAACCCGAAACGAGTAACGTGGCGATGCACCATCCCGATGTACGGTACGCGACCCGCACCGCCATCGCCGGAGAAGTAAGTAGGTGACCGCAGTGACAAAAGACCCTGTCGGACTGGGACTTCGGCAGGCCGCAAGCAAGACCAAAGCCTTTCGGTAGTCGTGCTCTTCGCCTCTACGCCCGGCCCCTCGGGACTGGTCGGATGGATCGTTAAGGCTAACGGGGAGGGAACATGAATACAGCGAAGTGGCGGCAGCATTGGCCGCAACGCAGGCCCACTGCCACGATCTACCAGCTGACCGATCGCCTCCACGATGGACACATCGCCCGGGTGCCCGCCCATCAAATTCCCGCGACCGTCTCCGCGTGGTTGGCGGAGCTCGGCGCGCACAGCCCGCTGGTCGACGACCTCGAGCGCGCGGTTCGCGGCGGTGATTGGTCCGCGGCGCACGCCCTCGGGGAGTGCCTGTCCATCGAGATAGCGCTGGCCGACTGACGCTCGCCGGGACGTTTGCCGATCCCCACGTGACTTTCGTCTCTACCGCGAGGTCACCGCGCTGCCCAGGATCGAACGGTATATCGGTGCGCCACGTCACCGGTATCCGTTCTCCCAGTAATGGATTCGCGTCATGAAAGCAACACTGGCCTCAATGGAGAGGCCCGACCTCCGCAAGATCGAGAACCGGGCCCCGTCAGTCGCACGGATGTTCGTCAACCGCGTCGCCGCCAGCCCCGATACGGAGGCCTTCCGCTATCCACAGGACCACACCTGGGCGAGCCTGACCTGGCAACAGGTCGGTGAACGCGTCACCAACCTCGCCGCGGGCCTGATCGCGCTGGGTATCGCGCCCGAGGACCGGGTCGCGCTCGCTTCCGCGACGCGCTACGAGTGGGTCCTCGTCGATTTCGCCATCATGTGCGCCGGGGCCGCGACCACGACCGTGTATCCGACGACCAACGCGCCCGATGTCGCCTACATCGTGGCCAATTCCGGCAGCCGGGTGGTGGTCGCCGAGAACCAGACCCAGCTCGACAAGCTGATCGCGCACCGGGCCGAACTGCCCGACGTGGGCAAGGTCGTCGTCATCGACGGCAACGGCGACGGCGACTGGGTGATCTCCCTCGCCGATCTGGATCTGCTGGGCAAGCAATTGCTCGCGGACGCGCCCGAGGCCGTCAACGAGCGAATCGCGGCCGTCGGCCCCGACGACCTGGCCAGCCTGATCTACACCTCCGGCACCACCGGCCGGCCCAAGGGCGTGCGGCTGACGCACGGGGCATGGACGTACACCGCCGCGGCCATCGACGCGTTGGGCATCCTTGGTCCCGACGACCTCAATTTCCTCTGGCTGCCGCTGTCGCACGCGTTCGGCAAGGTGATGCTGGCGTTGCCCCTGCAGATCGGCTTCCCCACCGCCATCGACGGGCGCGTCGAGCGGATCATCGACAATCTCGCGGCCGTGCGGCCGACCATCATGGGCGCGGCGCCGCGCATCTTCGAGAAGGCGCACGCCCGCATCCAGGACATGGCCGCCGAGCGCGGCAGGCTCAGGAAAATGATCTTCGATTGGGCGATAGGGGTCGGCAAGAGGGTCTCGGAGGCGCGACAGTCCGGGAAAAAGCCCTCGCTGGCATCGTCGCTGGCCTACCGGGTGGCCGACCGGCTGGTGTTCAGCACCATCCGCGAGCGGTTCGGCGGACGCCTGCGGTTCTTCGTCTCCGCCGCGGCCGCGCTGGACCGTGACGTCGCCCAGTGGTTCGACGCCGTGGGCATCATCGTGCTCGAGGGTTACGGGCTGACGGAGACCGCGGCCGCCTCATTCATCAACCGCCCCAGCGCCTATCGGTTCGGGACGGTCGGCTGGCCCTTCCCGGCCACCGACGTGAAGATCGCCGACGACGGCGAGATCCTGCTCAAAGGGCCGGGGCTGATGACGGCCTACCACGACCTTCCCGACGCCACCGCCGAGGCGCTCGACACCGACGGGTGGTTCCACACCGGCGACATCGGCGAGGTGGACCCCGACGGGTTCCTGCGCATCACCGACCGCAAGAAGGACATGTTCAAGACCTCGCAGGGCAAGTACGTGGCGCCGTCGGCGATCGACGCGCGCTTCAAAGGCTGCTGCCCGTACGTCAGCGAGATCGTCGTGTACGGGGAGGGCAAGCCGTATTGCGTCGCTCTGGTCAGCCTCGACGGCGAGGCGATCACCGAGTGGGCCGGTAAGAACGGCTTGGCGGGTAAGTCCTTCGCCGACATCGCGCGCGACGACAAGACCCGGCAGCTGATCGCCGGCTACATCGACGCCCTGAACACCGAACTGAACCGATGGGAACAGATCAAGAGGTTCACCATCGCCGACCGCGAATTCACCGTCGAGTCCGGCGATCTGACGCCCAGCATGAAACTGCGCCGCAAGGTCGTCATCGATAAATTCCACGACCGCCTCGACGCCCTCTACGGCGCATAAGCACGAAGGCCTCGGGCCACCGGGCGCACCGCGCGGCCAGCAAATGCGTCGGCACCCGCGAACAAAGCGCCGAACTTAATCGACATTATTGCTGCGCGTAATCAACCGTTTCGTTCGCGTATATCGGCGTGCCCAACAGTAACGGGCGTGTCCGACCTGCCGACACGAACCAAGTACCTGCACGCCTCGCGCGGCCGCCGGTCGTCACCGCACTCCGGTGACGACCGCGAGCAAGCGATCCTGGCCACGGCCGAGCGGCTGCTGCAGGAACGGCCGTTGGCCGACTTTTCGGTGGACGACCTAGCAAAAGGCGCCGGAATTTCGCGTCCCACCTTCTACTTCTATTTCCGATCGAAGAACGCGGTGCTGCTGTCGCTGCTCGACCAGATGAACGGCAAGGCGCACGCGGCCCTCAGCACGCTCGGCGGCATCTCGACCGGCGACCCCGCGGACCTGTGGCGGGCCCGCATCGAGGCGTTCTTCGACGTATCGGGCTCGCACCCGGCGGTCGCCGTGGCCGGCGCCGCGGCGAAGGCGACCAACCCCGAGGTGCGGCAGTTGTGGTCCACGCTGATGCAGCGGTGGATCTCGCTGACCACGACGGCAATCAAGGCCGAGCGCGGGCGGGGCGCGGCCCCCGACACCGTCCCGGCCGAGCAGCTGTCGGTCGCGCTCAACATGCTCAGCGAGCGGGTGATGGCCGCGACGTTCACCGGTGAGGACGAGGCGATGCCCGAGGACCGCGCCGTCGACACGCTGCTGCACATCTGGCTGGCCAGCATCTATCAGCGCTGACCGATCACCCGCCGCGCCCGGTCCAGGCTCTCGTCGATCAGCCGGTCCACCGCACCGAAGTAGGTCGGCGACGCGGGCTTCCCCGCCAGCTCGGCGATCGCTTCCTGCTCCCCCAAAACGTCTGCCGCGTCCAGGTTTTCGTACATGCGGTCGGCGTGCACCGTCAGCCCGGCCAGCAATTCACGGCATTGGGATCCGGCGACCATGGTGCGCCGGGCCAGGATCCGCAGGGTGTCCCACTCCGCGTGCCAGGCGCCGTCGGGCCGCTCGTCGTTGGCCAGCGCCGCGGCGGTGTGCAGGGTCGCCGCCAGCTGCGGGACGGACAGTGCGGTCCGGCGGATGAGGATGGACAACACCGGGTTTCGTTTGTGCGGCATCGACGACGAACCCCCGCGCTTGCCGCCGCCCGGCTCGCCGAGTTCCCCGATCTCCGGCCGGGTCAGGGTGACGACGTCCGCGGCGACCCGGCCCCACGAGTCGGTGCAGCCGACGAACGCGTCGGCCGCCGCGGTGACCGGTGTCCGCGTCGTGTGCCAAGGCATTCGGACCGCCAAACCCAGGGCCGCCGCCGCGCTGTGCGCCAGGCCGGCGGAAACCCCGGCGGGGTCGGCCCCGCCGGCGAGCAGCGTGGCCAGCTCGGTGGTGGCGGCCAATGTTCCGGCGGCACCACCGATCTGGGCGGGCACGACCAACTCGGACAACTCCTGGAAGGCGTCCACGACGCCGTTCAACCAGCCGGCCGCCTTCGCGCCGAAGGTGGTCGGCGCGGCGTGCTGGCCAAGCGTGCGCGCCACCATGGGAGTGCTCCGGTGCAGGGCGGCGAGTTCGGTCAGCGTCGAGACCTGGCCCCTGAGCTGTGCGGCGAGCTCCCCCACGACCTCGCGCACGCCGAGCATCACAGCGGTGTCCAGGACGTCCTGGCTGGTGAGGCCCCGATGGATCCACGGTGCGACTTCCGGCGCGGCGCGTTGGCGCAGCAGCTCGACGAGGCCGACGACCGGGTTGCCGCCGTCCTCGGCGGCCACTGCCAGGGATTCACAATCGTTGGCGGTCAACAGCATTGGCAGGTCCGCCCCGGTGCACGCGGGTGGGGCCAATTTTTCTGCGACGAGGGCGTCCAGCCAGGCGGACTCCACCGCGACCATCGACTGCAGGAGCGCCCGGTCCGTCATGTGCTCTCCGGCACGGTGATCCCCGGGCCACAACAGGTTGGTCATCGCCCGCCGCCCCGGTATGCCAGGAACACGGTCTCCCGCGGGCCCTGCAGGCGGATGTCGAAACGGTATGCCCGGCAATCGCTTTCGTGTTCGCAGAGCAGGGTGGCGCGTCGTTCGGGGTCGAGGCCGGCCAGCAGGGCGTCGGCACCCGGGTCGCCGTCGGGCAGGAAGGCGCGGGTGAACAGCCGGTCCAGCAGACCCCGCGCGAATACGGTCAGGGCGAAGAACGGCGGCGCTCCGGCGCTCGAACCCGGCACCACGGTGGTGAATGCGTAACGACCGTCAGCATCGGTCGCGCAGCGGCCCCACCCGGTGAACGACGAAGTGTCGCGGCGCAGCGATCCGGCCTGCCGCGGGATGCGGCCGGCGCCGTCGGCCTGCCACAGCTCGACCAGGGCGTCGCCGACGCCGGCGCCGGCACCGTCGTAGACCGTGCCGTGCAGCCGCACCGCCTGCGGGTGTCCGTCGCCGACCAGCGCGCTGTCCCCCGGAAACGGCAGCCCGAGGTCCAGGAACGGGCCGACCGTTTGCCCTGGGGTGCAAGGGAATTCAGTCATCGTCGCCCTCGGTCGGGGTACGGGCGGCGCCGGCCAGCACGACGTCCCACCGGTAGCCGGTCGCGTACTCCGGCTCGGTGAGGTCGTGGTCGTAGCGCGCGATCAGCCGTCGCCGCGCGGCGGGGTCGAGGACCGACTGAAAGATGGGATCGAGGTCGAACATCGGGTCTCCCGGGAAGTACATCTGGGTGACCAGGCGCTGCGTGAAAGCGGTCCCGAACAGGGAGAAGTGGATGTGCGCCGGGCGCCACGCGTTGTGGTGATTGCGCCACGGGTACGGGCCCGGCTTGATGGTCAGGAAGCGGTAGGAGCCGTCCGGCCCGGTCAGGCACCTGCCGGCGCCGGTGAAGTTGGGGTCGAGCGGGGCCGGGTGCTGGTCGCGCTGGTGGCGGTAGCGGCCGCCGGCGTTGGCTTGCCAGATCTCGACCAGCTGGCCGGCCACCGGATTGCCGGATCCGTCGAGCACCCGGCCTGCCACGATCACGCGTTCGCCGAGGGGCTCGCCCGGGTGGCCCGCCGTCAGGTCGGCGTCGAGCGGGTCGACGTCCTGGTCGCCGAAGCAGGGCGCCCAGCGTTCGACCCCCTCGGGATCCACCGGCACCAGGGGTCGTTGGGGATGGCGCAGGACGGTGCCGCGGTAGGGCGGGTAGTCCAGCCGGGGCTGGGGCTCCGGCCCGCGGTATTCGGCTGCGATGGCGGCGATCTCGGCCGTGATGTCACCCTGAGACGCGACGCACTCGGGGTTCATGAGCCGTGACGCTACTCTCGATGGCCCGCCGAACCCCGCAGGGTGGGGCCCCGAGTTACAGCGAGCGCACCAGCGCGGCCCGACCCTTGGTGCGCATCTTGTACAGGGCCGACCCGCGGTATTGCTCCATTTTGGCGGCCATCTGGTTGCCGAGTTCCTCGAGCTCCGCGTCGGTGATCTTCACCTCGGGCGGAGCCGGGATCATGTCGCGTTCCTCCTCGTCGGCGTGGGCTTCGAGCACCGTCTTGAAGGAGTTCCACTCGTCCTCGTAACCGGGCGCGCTCTGCGGCGTCTTGAGCAGCACCGAAAGCTGGTCGATCACCTGGCGGTGCTCCGCGTGCGCGACGGCGATCAGCTTGGTGGCGTCTTTGAGCGCCGGGTAGTACAGGTCGTCCTCGATGCGGAAGTGGATGTCGAGTTCGATCAGCATGTCGTCGAAAAGGGCATGCCGCTCTTCGCTGTTCACCGGCGCCTCGCTCACCTTGCGGCCCAGGCCCTTGATCACGATGTGGTGTTCTTTCAACACGTCGTACGCGTTCACTTGGCTACCTCCTCGGCACGTACCTCGACCATTCCGTCGACCAACCTCGCCTGGTAACACGGCAGCGGCGCGGCCGCCGGGCCGCGCAGCACATCCCCCGACTCGGCGGCGAACCATGAACCGTGCCAAGGGCATACGAGCCGGCCGCGGTCCATCCAGCCGTCGGCCATCGGGGCGGCCAGGTGCGGGCACCACTCCCCGAACGCCGCGACCTCGCCCGGCTTGGTCCGGCACACCACCAGGCCCACCCCGTCGACCTCGACGCGCACCGGCTTCCCGTTCAGCGAGCTCGCGGGGAGCACCGGCGTCCATTCCGTGCTGCGCAGCCGCGCGCCCGACTGGTCGATGCCGATGCCGGACTCGAACACCAGCGCGCCGCCGAGGTAACTGCCCGCGACCGTGATGCCGTAACCCGTCGCCGTGAGGGCGATGCCGCGGCCGTGCCGGCCTCGGCGGCGATCCCACCAGGACTGCGCGTACAGCGCCGTGGCGACCAGGTTGACCAGGCCGTGCACCACCCCGACCCGGCGGTCCGATTCGTGGGTGTGCTGCCAATCGGTGACGCCGGTGACGGCGGACCCGATGCTGGCGAGGATGCCCACCCCGAGGGCGCGGGAGGCGAACTTCGACGCGTCGCGCACCTCGGTTGCGGGCCGGCCCGGCAGCAAGCTGAGCGCGTCCAGCGCGACGGTGGTGCCGAGCGCGCCGCTGGTCAGCGACGCCAGCGGCGGGTGGACCGGGTGGCCCAGCCACACGCCGTGCAGAGCGTTGGCGACGGCGTTGCGGGCGCCGCCCAGGCCGTTGAAGGCGAAGCTCAACACGTGCTCGAACCGATAGCTCGGCCGATCCAGCCACTCTTGCCGCCCGATGGCGGACACCACTCGCGATCCGAGTTTCTGCAGCCGACCATCCCGAGCAGCCATCCCACCAGCCCTTCCTCAGATGCGTCGCCAACACGCAGCAGCGCACGCAAAATCAAACCATTTACCGCTGATTTACCGCACACTCACATGAGCAGCGGAGCCGACGTGACCCACCGTAGCCCGGCGTTGCGGCCCAGTGATTGTCAGCAACCTGTGAGTTACCAGAAAGCATGCTGGTGAATGCCTGCCCGCCGGTCGAGCGCCGATTGACCGCGGCGGGTGCATGCGGGATTCTACTTAGCGGAATGCATCTCTGCTCAGCAGACAACTGGGAGTTACCGTGACGGTCGACAGCGGCGCCCGCGACGCCCTCGCCGACGGCGTTTTCAGCCACGTACGCCACGGCATGATCCCGGCCCACATCTACAACGACCCCGAAGTCTTCGCGCTGGAGAAGCGGCGGCTGTTCGGCCGGTCGTGGATCTTCGTGGGGCACGAGTCGGAGATTCCGCAGGACGGCGACTATGTGGTGCGCCGGGTGCTCGACGACTCCTTCATCATCACCCGCGACTCGACCGGCGAGGTGCGCGCATTTTTCAATATGTGCCTGCACCGCGGCATGCAGGTGTGCCGCGCGGAGATGGGAAACGCCTCCAACTTCCGCTGCCCCTATCACGGCTGGACCTACCGCAACGACGGCCGACTCACCGGCCTGCCGTTCCATCGGGAGGCCTACGGGGGCGAGGACGGGTTCGCCCGGAGCACCCAAACCCTGCTGCCCGCACCGAAATTCGCGAGCTACAACGGCCTGCTGTTCATCAGCCTGGATCCCCGCGCCGAACCGCTCGAAGACTTCCTCGGCGACTTCGCGTTCTACCTGGACTTCTACACCAAGCAGAGCACCACCGGCCTGGAAGTCCGCGGCCCGCAGCGCTGGCGGATCAACGCCAACTGGAAGATCGGCGCCGAGAATTTCGCCGGCGACATGTACCACACGCCGCACACCCACGCGTCGATCGTCGACATCGGCCTGTTCCGCGAGCCGAAAGCGCAGAAGCGCAAGGACGGCGCCACCTACTGGGCGCACCGCGGTGGCGGCACCACCTACAAGCTTCCGCCGGGCGGCTTCGACGAGCGGATGCGCTACGTCGGCTACCCCGACGACATGATCGCGAGGATCAAACAGGTGTGGACGCCGCAACAGCAGCGGATGGTCGGCGAGGACGGCTTCATGATCTCGGCCGCCACCTGCTTTCCGAACCTGAGTTTCGTGCACAACTGGCCCAAGGTCCGCGACGGCCACCACGATGAGACGTTGCCGTTCATCTCGATTCGGCTGTGGCAGCCGATCAGCGAAAACGAAACCGAGGTGTGCTCGTGGTTCGCGGTGGACTCGGCCGCTCCCCCGCAGTACAAGCGGGATTCGTACAAGGCGTATCTGATGTGCTTCGGTTCGACCGGCATGTTCGAGCAGGACGACGTGGAGAACTGGGTGTCGCTGACCACCACCGCCGGCGGTGCGATGGCCCGCCGGCTGCTGCTGAACAGCCGAATGGGCCTGTTGTCCGACGGCAGTCCGGTCGTCGAACCGCTGACGGCCGAGTTGTTCCACGGGCCGGGACGCGCGCAGGTCGGCTACAACGAGCACAACCAGCGCGCGCTGCTGAACCTGTGGGCCGATTACCTTCAGGGGGCCGGCGCGTGAGGAAGGCGTTGCCATTCAACGATGTTCGGCACCTCCAGGCGCATCAATTCCTGGTGGACGAGGCCTACCTGCTGGACGCCCAGCAGTACGAGGCCTGGCTCGAGACGATGACCGACGATGTCCGCTACGTGATGCCGGTGCGGGTCACGACCGCGCGCGGCGCGGGATTCGACACCTCACCGCAGATGGCCCACTTCGACGAGGACAAGTATTCGCTGAGCCAGCGGGTCGCGCGGATGGGCACCGAGCACGCCTGGGCCGAGGACCCGCCGTCACGGCTGCGGCACTTCATCGCCAACGTGCGCACCTTCGAAAGCGACGACCCAGCACAGTTGTTCGTCGAATCGGCCGAACTGCTGTTCCGCAGCCGGGGCGACGTGAACGAAAGCGCGCTGCTGTCGTGCGGCCGCGAGGACGTGCTGCGCTGGTGCGACGGCCCCGAAAAGACGCTGAAGCTGGCCCGTCGCAATATCATCGCCGACGAGTCGGTGCTGCGGATGCAAAACTTGGCGGTGTTCCTGTGAATGAATCCATCGTGGTGGCAAACGAATTCGCCGAAGTCGAGGTGCGGCGGGTGGACACCCGCAACGGGTCTCGCCTGCTGATCAGCGCACCCAAAACCGGGCGGTCGATCAGCCTCGACGCGCTGGAACTGGAGGCGCTGACATGGCAGAACGCCCGCACACTGACGACCATGGTCGGCAGGTGCGGGGCGCCGCTGCTGCCCGACGACTCCGAGGAGGGCGATGACCGGCTGGCTTGAGGGTAAGCGCGCACTGGTCGTCGGCGGTGGTTCGGGGATCGGCCGGGCGGTGGTGGACGCTTTCGGCGCCGAGGGCGCGAAAGTCGCCGTGCTGGAACGGGATAACGACAAATGCGAGGCCCTGCGCCGGCAGCTGCCCGGCGTCCCCGTCATCCAGGGCGACGCGATCACCCGCGACGCCAACGAACGCGCGGTCGACGCCGCGGTGGACGCCTTCGGCGGGGTGGACACGCTGGTCAACTGCGTCGGAATCTTCGATTTCTACAAGGGCATCGGCGACATCGAAGCCGACGCGCTTCCCGGCGCGTTCGACGAGATGTTTCGCACCAACGTGCTGAGCCACCTGCAGTCCGTCAAGGCCGCACTCCCCCGGCTGCGGGCGGGAACGGGGCCCTCGATCGTGCTGACGGAGTCCGCGTCGTCGTTCTATCCCGGACGCGGCGGCGCGCTGTACGTGTCGTCGAAGTTCGCCGTCCGCGGCCTGGTGGCGGCCCTGGCGCACGAGCTGGCGCCGCGGATCCGCGTCAACGGCGTGGCGCCGGGCGGCACGCTGGGCACCGACCTGCGCGGCCTGGCCAGCCTGGGGCTCGACGGCGTCCGCCTGGACGACAAGCCCGGCCGGGCGCAGGAGGTGGCCGCGCGCACGCCGCTGCACGTCGCCCTGTCCGGGCAGGACCACGCGTGGAGTTTCGTGTTCCTGGCCTCCGACCGTGCCCGCGGGATCACCGGCGAAAGCGTCCGTCCCGATGGCGGATTCGGGCTGGGCACCCCGCAATGACCTCGCTCGACGAGCAACGCGCGCTGGTGGCGCAGGCCTGCCGGGTCGCGGCCGCCCGCGGCCTGGTCGACGGCATCCTGGGCCACCTGAGCCTGCGGGTGGACGACGGGCACCTGCTGATCCGTTGCCGCAGCGACACCGACGCCGGGGTGGCGTTCACCCGGCCCGCCGACATCCGGCTCGTCACCTTCGACGGCGGCGCCGGCGCGGAAGGTGAACTCGACGGGTACCGCGTGCCCAACGAACTGCCCATCCACGTCGAGACCCTGCGGGCCGATCCGCGGCACCGGGCCGTCGCGCACCTGCACCCGCCGGCCGTGGTCGCCGCCGACCTGGCCGGCATCGCGATCCGGCCGATCTACGGCGCCTTCGACATTCCCGGTGCGTGGCTCGCGCGCGGCGGCGTGCCCGTCTACGAGCGCGCCGTGCTGATCCGCACGGCGGAGCTCGGCCGCGAGATGGTGGCCGCCATGCGCGGCCGGCCGGTGGTGATCTGCCGCGGGCACGGGATCACCAGCGCGGCCGCCACCGTGCAGCAGACGGTGCTGCAGGCGATCAGCCTCGACGCGCTGGCCCGAATGTCGTTGCGGGTGCGGGCCGCCGGCGGGACCCTGCGCGACATCGACGACGCCGACTGGGACGACCTGCCCGACCTGGGGCCGGCGTTCACCGCGGAGGCCGCCTGGCGTCACGAAGTGGCGCGGTTGCCGGCCGGCTGAGCGGGCGTCACAGCTTCATATCAACTCCGCGAACACCCCGCTGATGTGCCGGGTTTCGCGGCGGCGACGCCCCTACCCTGGCAGCTGCCCGAATGTCGTTTTGCCAGGAGTGCTCGCGTGACCGAACTGGACCGGCGCCGGCTCCTGGTCGCGGTGGCCGCGACGCTGGCCGTCAGCGGAATCCCGTTGCGGCCCAACGGGGCGACGGCGCTCGCGGACGCGCCCCGGCCGCTGGCACCGCCGCCGGACCCGCGCTCACGTGTCGCGCTGCCCGGTGGCGGTGTGCTGAACAAACTTCCGGGCAATGGCGATCTCTTGGCGTGGACGGTCGACGACGGCGCCAACACCGAAGTGGTGCGGCTCTACACACAATTCGCCAAGGACACCGGTGTGCGCCTGACCTACTTCGTCACCGGCTGCTACCGCTCCTGGACGGACAACGCCGGCCTGCTTCGACCGCTGGTCGACTCCGGGCAGATCCAGCTGGGCAACCACACCTGGACCCATGCCGACCTGACCAGACTGTCCAAGGGCCAGATCGCCGAGGAGCTGACGCGCACGGATGCGTTCCTGCGCAACACGTACGGCGTCGACGCGGTCCCCTACTTTCGGCCCCCGTACGGCCATCACAATGCCGCGGTCGCCGCGGTGGCCGCCGACCTGGGCTACCAGATGACCACGTTGTGGTCCGGCGACTTACGGGACTCCGCACCGGTTTCCGAGGACCAGATCGTCAGGATGGCCTGCCAGTCGTTCGTGGCACAGAACATCGTGATCGGCCATCTCAACCACCCGTCGGTCACCCGCGTCTACGGCCAGCTCGTGGACATCATCCGGTCACGCGGGCTGCGCACCGTGACGCTCAACGACGTCTTCCTGCGGCCCGCGTTCCGGACGCCTCACCCGAGCTGATCGCCAATCTCCTTGGCCGCCTTGACAAGTGCGGCGGCCACGGCGGCATGCCGGGAAGCGTCCAGCCGGTTTTGCGGTGCGGCGGCGTTGAGCGCGAGCCGCAGGCCGGGGGCCCGCGTCGGGATGGGCACCGCGATCGATGCGACGCCCTCCTCGCTTTCCTCGCGGTTGATCGCGTACCCGCGTTCGCGGGTCGCGGCAAGCTCGGCCTCCAGCTCGGCGCGGCTGCCGATCGAGGATGCCGTGATGCGTTCCAACCGCTCGTGCGGCAGCAGCTGACGCAGCTCGGGCTCGGTCAGCTGAGCCAGCATGACCTTGCCGGTCGAGGTGCAGTGCGCGGGCATGCTGCGACCCAGCCGGGAGGCCACCCGGACCGCGGCGGGGCCTTCCACCGCGGCGACGAAGCGGACGCTGGCGCCGTCCAGCATCCCGACGTGAATCGTTTCGCGCAGTTGCTCGGCGAGGCCGCGCATGATCGGCGTGGCCGACCGCTGGATGTCGATGCGGCCGAAGATCGCGACGGCCACACCGGTCAGCGACGGGCCGGGCAGGTAGGCCTTCGACACCGGGTCCTGGCGGACGAACCCCCGGTAGGCCAGCATCGCCAGCAACCGGTGCGCGGTGGACGACGCCACGCCCAGGTAGCGGGTGGCCTCGCTCAACCGGATCTGGGGTTGTTCGCCCAACAACAGCAGCAGCTTGAGCGCGTTGTCGACCGACTCGATCGGATACTGCGGCGCAAGCGAATCGGCGGCCGGCGCTTCGGCGTCCGCCGCGGCCCGCTTTTTCGCCATGACAGTGAAGCTACCCGCGCGGGTGGTGGCTCACAGCAAACTGAGCACGGCCGCGCCGGCCAGTCCCGCCGCGATCACCCCGCCGGTCGCGGTCGCGACGGCCTTCCAGCCGAACGTGCGGGCGACCATCGCGGCGCCCGGAACGCTCACCGCCGGCAACGTGATCAGCAGCGCGCCGATCGTCCCGGACGACGCGCCCAGCAGGGACAGCCCCAGCAGGATCGGGATCTCCCCGGCCGTCGGGATGACCATCAGCGTGCCGGCGATCGCGACGACCGCCACGATCAGCAGGCCCGCCAGCACGCCCCGGTGCGCGGGTTGCCCCAGCGTCAGCAGGACACCGCGGAACGCCCCGAGCAGGAGCACCAGGACCGCGTACTCGGGCAGCAGGAACACGCCCAACCACAGCAGCGCCCGCACGAACCCGCGCGGCCGTGCGGTGGCCTCGCCGTCGCGGGCAAGCGGCTCCGGCTCGCCCCCGGGGGCACGGGAGATCACGCCCACCACGGCCGCGATGCCGAGCACCGCCGCGAGCCCGACGATCACCCTGGTCAGGCTCCACTGCCAGGGGGCGACGAAGAGCAGGAAGACGAGCACCGCCGGGTTGAGCAATGGATTCCCCAACCAATACGCGATGGCCGCCGCGGGGGTGATGCCGTTGCGCCGCAAGGTGACGGCGACCGGGGCGGCGCAGCAGGTGCACATCATCGAGGGCATGCCGGCGGCCCCACCGGCCACCGCGCTGAAGAGCGGCCGGCGGCGGTTCAACGCGCGCGGCAGCCACGACGGCGGGAGCAGCGCCTGCACCGAGGCGCTGATCAGGAGCGCCGCGACCAGTGCCGGCCAGATCGACCACAGGTAGGCGTGGAAGAAGGTCGCCGCCGCGTGCCAGGACGGGCCGTCGCCCGCGCGCACGCCGCCGACGGTCAGAATGCTCGACGCGGACCAGTGGTGGGTTCGATGCGCCGCGGTGGCCTTCGCCGCGTAGGGCAGCCACTTCGCCCACAGCAGCCCCACCACGAACACCGTGACGGCGACGAAAACACCGGCCGCCACCGTTCCCCGGCGCCCGAACCGAATTGCATTGCCCTTCAACGGCATAGCCACGTTCATCGAGGCTAGTCCACGCGCCGTAGGGCCGGGCAGGCGCGTGGCGGGGCACGCCTCCCGCCCCGGCATCGCGATCGCTATTATTCTCGGCTTCGTGCGCGGGGCTTTTCCCTCCGGATATCGCCGTTACGTCGCCATCGGGGACAGCCAGACCGAGGGCTTGTGGGACGGCGACGACGTCGTCGGCCTCCTCGGATTCGCCGACCGGCTCGCCGCCATGATCGATTCGCTGCATCCGGGCCTGCACTACGCCAACCTCGCGATCCGCGGCAAACGCATCGCCGACGTCCTGCACGAGCAGGTGCCGCGGGCGCTGGCGATGGAACCCGACCTGATCACCGTGTGCGTCGGCATGAACGACGTCATCCAGCCGGGCCGGTCGTTCGGGCCCGCCCTGGTCGACCTCGAGCACGTCTACGCGGCGCTGGCCGGATCCGGCGCGACGGTGGTGACGACCACCTTCCCGAACGTCGCGCAGTTCCTCCCGCTCGGGCGGCTGGTGTCCGGGCGCCTGGCCCGCATCAACGCGGCGATCACCGCGGCCGCCGAGCGCTACGGGTTCGGCCTCGTCGATCTGTACAACGCGCCGTCGATGCGCGAGCTGGACACCTGGGCCATCGACCGCGTGCACGCGTCGGCCAAAGGGCACATGCTGTTCGCCGCCGCGGCCGCCGAGGCGCTGAATCTGCCTGGCAGCAACCATGATTGGGCCCACGCGACGCCCGACGCCCAGCGGCGCTCGCGCACCAGCGGCGCGTACGAGCAGCTGCGCTGGACGCAGGACAGCTTCTTCCCGTGGATCTGGCGCCGGCTGCGCGGCATGTCGTCGGCCGACGGGCGCGAACCCAAACGCCCGCAGTTGGAGAGCCTCGGCACGCCCAGCCGCGTCAACCGCAGGGTTTAGGGCGCGCACCGCCCGACGGTCAGGCATCCTGGACCCATGAATGTCGAGGCTTTGCTGCACGCGATCCCGCCGCTCGCGGTCTACCTGGTGGTCGGCGGCGTGGTCGGGCTGGAGAGCCTGGGCATTCCCCTCCCCGGCGAGATCATCCTGGTCAGCGCGGCGCTGATGTCCTCACACGACGACCTGCCGGTCAATCCCGTCGGCGTCGGCGCCGCCGCGGTGATCGGCGCGGTGGTGGGCGACTCGATCGGCTACACGATCGGGCGCCGGTTCGGCATGCCGCTGTTCGACCGGCTCGGCCGCCGGTTCCCCAAACATTTCGGTCCCGGACACGTCGCGTTGGCCGAGAAGTTGTTCAACCGCTGGGGAGTTCGGGCGGTGTTCTTCGGCCGCTTCATCGCGCTGCTGCGCATCTTCGCCGGCCCGCTGGCCGGAGCCCTGAAGATGCACTACCCCCGGTTCCTGGCGGCCAACGTCTCGGGCGCCATCTGCTGGGCCGGCGGCACCACCGCGCTGGTCTATTTCGCCGGGATGGCCGCGGAGCGCTGGCTGGAGCGGTTTTCCTGGATCGCGCTCGTCATCGCCGTCGTCTGCGGGCTGATCGCCGCGGTGTTGCTGCGGGAGCGCACCTCCCGCGCGATCGCCGAACTCGAGGCCGAGCACTACCGCAAGGCCGAGAGCACCGCGGCCGACGCCGCCTGACCCCTAGCTGGCCGCCTCGCCGATGTCCTCCGGGGCGACCGGCCGGTGTTCCTCGATGAGGCCGGCCGCCATCTTGCGGGCGCGCAACGCCGCGTCAGCGTCGCCGACGGCGGCCAGGATGATGGCGCCCTTCATCAGGATGTGCCAGGACGAGGCGAAGTCCTCGACGTCGGTCAATCCCGCCGCGACGGCGCGGTGACGCACGATGTCGCGGACGTGATCGATGTGGACGATGCAGGCCTGCCCCGCCGGTGAATCGTGCCCGAGCTCGAGCAGCACGTTGATGAACGAGCAGCCTTCGTAGCCGTCGCGGAGCTGAATCCACTCGTGCATCACGTCGAAGATGGCCAGCAACTGCTCCTCGGGCGTCTCCCCGCGCTGCCGCGACTGTTCCTCGATCAGGCCGTGCGTCCACAGCTCCTCGCGCCGCTGCAGCACGGCCAGCACCAGGTCGTTCTTGGTGGCGAAATGCCGGTACAGGGTGGCCCGGGCGACACCGGCCCGCTCGATGACCTCTTCGGTGCCGACGGCCCGGATCCCACGCCTGCTGAACAGGTCATATGCCGCGGCCAAGATGCGTTCACGAGCGGAAGCGGGGGGCGTTGCGACATCGGGAGTTGTCATAACAACCCACAACATACTCTTAAGTCAGTTATGTAGACAGACAGACCTGTCTTGTTATAGAAATGAGATTCGCATTCCGCGAAGAGTCTGTCTTCAGAGGGCAGGACGGGCATCCATCGCAGCGTCGTAGACGCCGGTCGATTAGGAGTCCACGATGAGCTCGGCCATTGCAGAACTTATGACAACCACGCACCTGATGCTGAGCACGAAGCTGGTCTACGAGCTGGGCGATCCGAACAGCACGCTGCGCGCGACGGCCGATCGCACCGGCCCGGCCGTGCTGATCTACGCGGGCGGCGAGGTCGACGCCTGCAACGAGCACACCTGGCGCCAACTGGTCAGCGAGGTCGCGGGCATCGTCATCGCGCCCGGTCCCCTGGTCGTCGACGTGACGGGCCTGGATTTCATGGGTTGCTGCGCGTTCGCCGTGCTGGCCGACGAGGCGCGCCGGTGCAAGGACCGTGGCGTCGAACTGCGCCTGGTGAGCCGCGAGCCGGTCGTCACCCGCCTCGTCGACGCGTGCGGCCTGTCGGGCCTGCTGCCCATTTACCCGACCGCCGACTCCGCGCTGGCGTCCGCGGCCCGTTGGTGACGGGTCAGCACCGTCACTGATCGGGCCTCCCCGTCGGGATGAGCGGCCCCCCCACCTTCGGCGCGGAGGAGGAATTCCTCCTCGTCGACCCGCGAACCGGCGAATCAGCGCCGCGCAATGACGACGTGGCCGCCGAGGCCAAGCGCCTTGGAGTCGAGCTGCAGCTGGAACTGAGCAGCTGCCAGGTGGAAACCACCTCCAGCGTGGTGGCGGGCAGCTCGGAACTCGGCAAGGAACTGGCCCGGCTGCGGCGCACCGCGGCGCAGGCCGCCGAGGCGGTCGGCCTGCAGCTGCTGGCGGCCGGCCTCCCGCCCGCCACACCGCACGAGTTTCCCGTCACCGACACGCCCCGCTACCGGCGCATCGGCGCCGAGTACGGGATGGTCGCGCACGAGCAGGGCATCTGCGGATGCCATGTGCACGTGCAGGTTCCGGACCGGGCGGCCGCCATCCGGGTCAGCAATTGGCTGCGCCCCTGGCTGCCGTCTTTGCTTGCGCTGTCGGCGAATTCGGCGGTGTACCGCAGCGCCGACAGCGGCTACGCCAGCTGGCGCAGCGTCCTGTGGCGACGCTGGCCGGTGGCCGGCCCGCCGCCCTTCTTTCCCTCACCCGACGACTACGACCGCACGGTGCGGATGCTGATCGACAGCGACGTGATCCTGGACGAGAAGATGGTCTATTGGGACGTGCGGCCGTCGGAGAACTTCCCGACCATCGAAGTACGGGTGGCCGACGTGCCGGCCACCGTCGCCGAGACGGTGTTGCTCGCCACGCTGGTCAGGGCGGCGGTGATGACCGCGCTCGACGCGCCCGAGGACGAGCCCGGGCGGCTCGCGCCGGCGGCCCTGCGCGCGGCGTACTGGAAGGCCGCCCACGACGGGCTCGCCGGACGCACGCTCGACCTGATCCACGGCCGCGGAGCGGTGCCCGCGACCGACCAGTTGGACGCGCTGGTGCAACGCGTGCGCCCGGCGTTGGAGTCGCTCGGCGAATACGACCGCGTCGCAAGCGAACTCGACCGCGTCGCCACCCAGGGCAACGGGGCCGTGCGCCAGCTGCGGGCCTGGCGCCGGCGGGGTGAGGTGGCCGACGTCGTCAGCGAGGCGGCCGCCGCCACGCTGAGCTGAGGTCCGTTGCCGCGCTTGCGGTCACTTGCGCGTGCGCCCAGGGCGGCGGCACGCCGAGCGGCCCCGCCATGGACGCACACTCAAAGCCGTAAACGCACACTCGATGCAGGCAGCCCTGCGCCAACCCGTTTGCCGCGCCTCCGTCACGCCACCAGGAGGAGGCGGTACAGCCCGATCAGCCCCACCACCACGATCGCGGCGCGCAGCGCGTTGCCCGACAACCGGCGCCCGTAGCGCGCCCCGATCAGCCCCCCGACCAGCGAGCCCGCCGCGATCAGCCCGGCCGCCGGCCAGCTGATCCGGTCGAACGCCACCAACGTATAGGCAACGGCGGCAACCACATTCACCACCAGGGTCAGCAGGTTTTTCGCCGCGTTCATCCGCTGCACCGACTCGGGCAGCAACGCCCCCATCAGGCCGACCAGCAGAATGCCTTGGGCGGCAGTGAAATACCCGCCGTAGACGCCGACCCCGAAGGTGCCCAGCACCAGGACGGCCATGCGGGCCGGGGTGATGTGCTCCGGTGAACGGCCCGCCGCCTCGGCGCGCCGGCTCGTCCACGCCTGGATCCGCGGGCCGATCACCACCAGCACCAGCGCCAGGACCAACAGCACCGGCACCACCTCGGCGAAGACCTTCTCCGGCAGGTGCAGCAGCAGGAAGGCGCCCAGCACCCCGCCGGCCAGCGACGCGGGCAGCTGCCAGCGCAGCCGATCCCATTGGCCGCGCAGCTCCGCGCGATACCCCCAGGTGCCGGAGACGCTGCCGGCGATCAGCCCCGTCGCGTTCGACATGGTGGCCGTGACCGGCGGGAAGCCGAGGGCGACCAGCGTCGGGAACGTGATCAGGGTGCCGGACCCGACCAGGGCGTTGATGGCGCCGGCGCCGAGCCCGGCCAAGCAAATCAGAAGTATGTGGGAAGGCGACACTGAGGGAAAACCCTAGCCTGCCGCCGGTTTCGGCGGGCGGCGGGTTCGGCTTGCGCCTCAGACGGCGGGGGCTTCGTCCCCGCGATCGACGCCGGTGCGCAGCTTCACCGACGCCGAATACGCGAGCGTCCGGAAGCGCAGCACCGGATCGTCGGAGGGCTCGATGCCGTCGGTCACCCGCATCGGGTCGAACACGACGATGTCGCCGCCGTGCTCGCGCTCGGTTTCCAAGCCGGTGATCTCGACGGTGCCGACGGTCGCGATCTGGGTGCTCTGCCAGGGCGCGGACGGGTCGACGGTCGAGTCGGTGGGCCCGGCGATCTGCACGCGATATTCGAACCGCACCGGCCCGCTGCCCAGGCGCGCGTTCAGCTCGTCGGTGAGGAAGTCGGACCCCTCGCCGTGGGCCGCCGACGGCGACAGGAACTTCTCCGCCGCGGCCGGAACCAGGTGATAGCGAACGAATCTCGCGCTGCCGTCGGCCGCGACCCAGCGGAAGGCGTGCAGGCCGTGGTATTCGACGGTGGCGTAGCTCGCCGGGATCTTGTTGGCGTCGCGCACCACCGGCAGCGCGCCGAGCAGCCGGGGGTGGGTGAGGAAGTACTTGGCCATGCGCAGCGGCGTGGTCAGCCCGGGCCGCATCGCCTTGAGCAGGTCGACGAAGCCATCGGGTGTGCTCGACACGAACAGGCGGGCGGTCTGCGTCGACACGTCGGTGGTGGAGCCGTCGGGCAGGGTGAACTTGACCGCCATCCCGCGGATGCCCGGCGCGTTGTCGCGCTGCTTGGGATTTCCGGCGCCGTTGGAGAAGCGGATCAGCGCCGGGACGGTCGAGCCGTCGAGATGCTTTGCGCGCGAGAGCATTAGCGCATCCGGGGTGGCGGTGAAGGTGCCGCGGTACAGCGTGCCTTTGGCGTGCAGCGCGCGGCAGCCAGGCTGCGCCCCGCCGGTGCCTCGAATCGCCTCGATCGCGTCATCGGGAGTGACCATGCGCGAATCTTAAGGCGCTAGGCGGGAAAGCCGAAGAGTTTGACGACACCGTGATCGCGGCCCGCGGTGTAGCCGCCGTCCACGGCGATGGCCTGGCCGCTGACGAACGAGGCGTCGGGCGACAGCAGGAAGGCCGCCATGGCCGCGACCTCCTCGGGCTGGCCCAGCCGTTGCAGGGCGTGCTCTTGCGTGATCGATTGCAGCGGGCCCTCCATGCCCGGGAGGCCGAACACGCCTTGGGCCATCGGGGTTTCGATGAAGCCGGGACAGATGGCGTTGGCGCGGATTCCGCTGGGCCCGTAGTCGAGCGCGATGTTCTTGGTGAGCAATACGACGCCCCCCTTGGCCGCGTTGTACGAGCTGCCGCCCGCCGTGCCTTCCAGCCCCTCGACGCTGGCGACGGTCACGAGCGAACCCCGCTCGCCGTCGACGCGGGGTTGCTCGATCATCCGGGCCAGCGCGGCTTTGGCGACCAGGAAGGTGCCGGTGAGGTTGATCCCGATCACCCGGTCCCATTCGGCCCGGTCGAGCAGGTCGACCGGGCCGCCCCCGGCCACCCCGGCGGCGTGCAGGACGCCGTCGAGGCGATCCGGGACGGCGGCCAGCACGGCGGCGACCGCGGCCTCGTCGGCGACGTCGGCGGGGACGAACTCGAACCGGGGCCCGAGGTCGGGCGGCTCGGCCAGGTCGGCGCCGATCACGGCGCCCCCCTCGGCCAGCAGGCGCCGCGCGGTGGCCAGGCCGATTCCGGAGGCGGCGCCCGTGACGACGAAGGTGCGTGAGCGGGCTCGGTCAGGATTCGCCACGGCTGGTCCCCTCTTTTCGACGATCGTGTTGCCGCAGAAATGCTGACACACCCCGTCGATAAGGGAGAGCTATCAGCAAATAGCGGGGCGGTCTTGGACATCGCGTGCCGGCGGCGCGATCGTAGGACCATGTTCAATTTGCCCGTGCCCGCGCCGTTGCGCTCCCGGCTGTTCGCCTTCGCCGCCGTCGCCGTGACGGCCGTAGTGGTCCTGACGGCCACCGCCAATGGGGCCCCGCCGGTGCGGCTCGCCTCGGCCGAGGCGATCGACATCGCCCAGGGCGTCTCCATCGTCCCCGCACCCGGCTGGACGCTCGGGCACCGCGGCCCGAACTGGGTGGCGCTCAGCAACGCCGACGCCAGCGCTCAGCTGCGGGTCACGGTCAAGCCCGCCGGCGGGACCGATGCCCTCGCCCTGCTGCAGGCGGACAAGGACCAGCTGGCCGGGGACGCGTCGGCCATCTTGCGCAACGTGCAGGTCGTGGGCGAGCCGCACACCAAGGCGGAGGCGGGACGGCACTTCCAGCAGGAGGCCTCCGTCGACTACACCGCCGACGTGCTGGCCCCCGAGGGCGCGATTCCCGTGATCGGCAGCTTCACCGAATTGCTGAACCCCTCGACCGGGCAGTCGGCGTTCATCGACTACCGCCAGGACAACAGTGCGACCCCGCAGGCGGTCAGCGACGGCGGCACGATGATCGGGTCCATGTTCTGATTCCGCTTCGCGGGTGTGCCTCCCGGGCTTGCGCGTGCGTCCACGGCTTTGCGCGTGCGTCCACGGCGGGAAAACCGCGCAATTTCGGCCCTCAGCGCACAGTCAAAGCCCTCAGTGCACACTCGACGGGAGGAAGTTCACTTACGCGGAGGGGTTCATGCCAGCAGGCGACCACACGACCGAAACGCTCGCCGGGTTCGTCGAGCGGCACGCGCGGCAACGGCCCGACGCCATCGCTATCCGCTACGGGGAGCGGCAGTGGTCCTGGGCTGACTGGGCGGCGCGGATCCGTCGCGCGGCCGGCGCGCTGCGCGCCGCCGGGGTGCGGCGCGGACAGTGCGTGGCGTTCCTGGACAAGAACCACCCCGCCTGCCTCGAGGTGCTGTTCGCCGCCGCATCGATCGGCGCGGTGACCACCGTCGTCAACTGGCGCGTGATGGGCGACGAACTCGTGCACGTGCTCCACGACAGCGGGGCGCGGCTGCTCTTCGCCGGCGCCGAGCTGCGGCCCGCGGCCGAGGCGGCCGCCGAACGCGTGCCGGGCCTGGAGCGCATCGTCGCGGTGGGCGACGAATACGAGTCCCTGCTGGCCGCGGCCGAGCCCACCGAGGGCGACGCCGCCGTCGACCTGAGCGAGACAGCGCTGGTGATCTACAGCTCGGGCACCACCGGGCGGCCCAAGGGCGTGCTGCTGAGCCAGCGCGCGCTGGTCAATCACGCGGCGAACCTCGCGCCGGCGTTCCCGTTCGGCGACGGGGAAGCGAACCTCGTCGCCATGCCGTTGTTCCACGTCGGCGGAATCGGCTACGCGCTCTTCGGGATTCGGGCCGGGGCGCCGACGATAATGACCCGCGAACCCGACGCCGCCGCCCTGGTGGGCGCGGTGCGGGCCGGCGCGACGCACGCGTTCTTCGTCCCGCCGGTGATCGCCCGGTTCCTCGAGGCCGGCGAGGCCGCCCACGCCGCGATCGCGGGCCTGCGCTACATCGTGTACGGGGCCGCGCCCATGCCGTTGCCGCTGCTGCACCGGGCGCTGGACACCTGGCCGGACACGCGTTTCGTCCAGGTGTACGGGCAGACCGAATTGTGTGGCGCGGTCACCGCGCTCAGCGACGACGACCACCGCGATTCCGCCCGCCCGCACCTGCAGCTGGCGGCCGGAAAGGCGGTGCTGGGCACCGAGATTCGCGTGGTCGATCCCGAGACTGGTGCCGAGGTACCGGCCGGGGAGCCCGGCGAGATCTGGGTGCGCAGCAACCAGAACATGAGCGGCTACCTCAACCGGCCGGAGGCGACCGCCGAGACCATCACCGACGACGACTGGGTGCGCACCGGTGACGTCGGCCGCCTGGACGCCGACGGCTACGTCTACATCGAGGACCGCCTCAAGGACATGATCATCACCGGCGGGGAGAACGTGTACGGGCCCGAGGTGGAAAGCGTGCTCATCGAGCATCCCGGCATCGCCGACGCGGCGGTGATCGGTGTGCCCGACGACTTCTGGGGCGAATCGGTCAAGGCGATCGTGGTGCCCGACGGTGAGGTCGACGCGAACGACGTCATCGCGTTCTGCCGCCGGCACCTGGCCGGCTACAAGTGCCCGCGAACCGTCGACTTCGTGGAAACGCTGCCCCGCAACGCGAGCGGGAAGATCTTGAAAGCCGAACTGCGCGCACCGTATTGGCGCGACCGGGGCCGGGGCATATGAGCGTGGTGGTCGACGCGCGGCGGCGCGACCGCGCGATCAGTGTGCTGGGCGGCCCGACCACGGTGGTCGACATCGCGGGTCAGCGGATCGTGATGGACCCGACGTTCGACCCGCCCGGTGTCCACGCGTACCTGACCAAGCTCACCGGCCCGGCGGTGCGCGCCGAAGCGCTCGGAGCCGTGGACACGGTGTTGATCAGCCACGACCAGCACCCCGACAACCTCGACGACGAGGGTCGCGCGATGGCCCTGGCCGCGCCGCTGGTGCTCACCCACCCGGGCGGCGCCGCCCGGCTGGGACCGCCCGCGGTGGGCGTCGCGCCCTGGCAGACCTACAAGCTATCCGAATCGCTTGTGGTGCAAGCGGTTCCGGCGGTGCACGGCCCGGCGGACGGGCAGCGCGACGAGAGCGGCCATGTCAACTGCGAGGTGACCGGCTTCGTGCTGTCCGGACCCGGCCTGCCCACCGTGTACCTCAGCGGCGACAACGCCTCGATCGCGGCGGTCAAGGAAGTGGCAGAGCGCGTCGGCGTCGTCGACGTCGCTGTGCTGTTCGCGGGCGCGGCCAGCGTGCCGACCAAGGAGCGCGGGCGCCCGCTGACGCTGACCTCGGCGCGCGCGGCCGCCGCCGCCGAGATCCTGGGCGCCCGCGTCGTCATACCCGCCCACGTCGACGGCTGGGCCCACTTCAGCGAGGGCGTCGACGAATTCGCGGCGGCGTTCGATCAGGCCGGGATCGGCGACCGGCTGCGGGTCGCCGCCCACGGGGAGTGGATCGACCTATAGCCGCCCCTCGGCCCGCAGGTCGGGGTGCACCCAGTCGGGCGAGCGGCGCTCCTTGAACGCGCGGAAGCCCTCGCGGGCCTCGGCGTCGCTGAGGCTGCTGACCATGCCGATGCGGTCGTAGAGACCCAGGTAGCTGTCGATGCTGGACTTGATCACGCCGCGGGCACGCGGGGCGGTCCGACAGCACTGTGCGAGAAGCTCTTTCGCGGTATCGAGCATGGCCTCGTGCGGCACCACCCGGGTGACCAGGCCCCAGTCCAGGGCTTCGGCGGCGGTGAGCACCCGCCCGGTGAACATCAGGTCGCGGGTGCGCACCGGCCCGATGACCCGGGCCAGCATCTGGCTGTAGTAGGTGTCGGCGTAGCCACGGAAAAGTTCGGGCACGCGGAATGTGGCGCGCTCGCTGACCACCGACAGGTCGCTGCACAGCGCGATCTGGAACCCGCCGCCCTGGCACAGGCCGTTGACCGCGGAGACGATCGGTTTGGCCGAGGTGCGCACCGTGTCGAAGGGCGTGACATCCATGCCCAGCGCGCCGCCGAAGGTGATCCAGTTGTCGGTCGCTCCCCCGCCGCCCATGTCGCCGCCGGGCGCGAACACGTCACCCGTCCCGGTGATCAACAGCCCGGCCAGCTCGGGGTCCTCGTTGAGACGTCCCACGGCGTAACGGATCCCGAAGTACATCGCGGGGGTCAGGGCGTTGCGCGCCTCCGGACGGTCGATGGTGCACACCGCGATCGACCCCTGACGCTCGAAGGTCAGGTAGGGCGTGCCCAGCCAATCCCCCTCGGGCGGGCGGGGGCTGTCGTGCGGGGTCTCGGCCACGGGATTCCTCTCACATCGGTCGCTACTGTCGCTCTTACAGTAGCCGCGCCGATCTACACGTACGCCAGCGTGGCCGTCGCGCTGCCCGTCGATGCGTCGTCGAGCAGGGTCGCGAGCTTGTCCCGCAACGTGGTCGTGGCCTCGGCCACCGGCTTGTCGCAGAACCGGCAGTTAAGGGTGAACCTGGGTTGGTCGTCTTCGTCCGGCCAGAACCGGCGGGGCCCCACCTGGGCGCCCGGGTCGAAGGCGACCGCCTGGTGCGGGGTGTCCTTGAGCAGCCTGCCGACGGGATGGCCTTGCGGGCATTCGAGTTTCAGGATGCCGATGCCTTCTTGGTTGCCTACCACGGCCACCGTCCTTTCGCATGTTGTGTGTCGTCGTTAACCGAGGCCGGCGTCGATGAGCAGCCGCGGCAATCCGTGTCGGGCGCACAGGTCGCGCACCAGCGTCAGGTCCTCGCGCGCGTCGTCGGCGCGCCCGACGGCCGTGAGGGTTTCGACCAGCAGCAGGCGGGCCTGCAGGTTCGCCAGCGGCCGGGCGGCCGGATCGATGCCGGCCAGCAGCGCGGCGGCGTTGCGGCAGGCCAGGTCGCGGTCGTCGCGGGCGCGGCTTCGGGCGAGCAGCCGGATGCCGGAGGCCGCGTCGAGCTCGGCGGTGACGGTGGCGATCCCGTCGCCGTCGCGGGGCACCTCACCCGTCGCCCGCAGCCGGTCGGCCTCCGCGGGATCGAGTTTTAACTCCAGCCGGACCCGCTCGTGGTTGATCGCGGCCGCCAGGCGCGGCAGCCGCAGCTTCTCGGCCACCGCCATCCCGGCGTCGAGGCGGCCGACCGCCTCCTCGCGATCACCCTGTGCGGCTTTGACTTTGGCGCCGACGACGTAGCGGGCCGCCAGGTAGTCGACCCCGCCGCCTTCCGGACCCAGGTGATAGCTTTCCTCCAGCAGCTCGGCGGCCTCGTCCAATTCGCATGTCTCGTAGAGCAATTCGCCGAGCGCCGCGCCGGCGATGCGCGCCGCGTAGGAGTGCGGGCCCACCGCCGAGCCGATCTCGAAACCCTCGCGGAACTTGCGCAACGCCAGGCCGATGTCGAGCTGCTGGCGGGCGGCGATGCCGGCCCAGCAGCATGCGTACACGGCGCCCACCGCGCCGACCTGTTCGTTGAAGGGCTCCGCCCACTCCAGGAGTTGTTGCGCGGCCGGCAGGTCGAAGCGGTAGATCGCCGCGAACGCCAGGGCGGTGGCGGCGGCCTGCGGCAGCACGGGACGCAGCTGGTCCGCGCTGGACACGACGTCTGCCAGCCGCTCCTCGAGCCCCTCGGTCCGGTCGGCGTAGATCTCGGCCACCGCCCCCACCACGCTGGCTTCCAGCGCGAGGTCGGCGCGCCTCTCCTCGGGCAGGTCCGCCTTGGCCAGCGCGGCGGCGAAGCGCATCAGCGCGGCCTCGGTGGCTTCGCTGCGGTGCAGCAGGATGTTGGCCCACGCCGATGCGAGCTGCAGCAGCGGCCGGGAGACCACGAGGCTGGGCGGCAGCTTTTCGACGAGGCCCAGGAAGGTGGTCATGCGGGACTGGTTGATCAGCGCCCTGGTCTCCAGGCGCTCGACGAGGTCGACCGCGTGCGCCGTCTCGCCCGCGGCCAGCGCGTGGTCGACGGCCTCGCTGATGAGGCCGTGCTCGGCGAACCACTCCGAGGCCGTGTGGTGCAGCTCGGCAAGGCTCCCGGGTTCCTCGCGCTCGAGGCGGCGTCGCAGGAACCCGGCGAACATCTGGTGGTAGCGAAACCATTGCGGCGCATGATCGATGCGCCGCAGGAACAGGCCGCGCCGCTCGATGTCCTCGAGAATGGCGTGGCCCCCACCGACTTCGGCCAGCACCGACGCCAGCTCCCCGCAGATCCGTTCGGTGATCGAGGTCGCCATCATGAACTCGACGAGCTCGGGCTCCAGGGTGTCCAGGACGTTCTCGGCGAGGAACTCCTCGACAGCCTCGTCGTCGCCGGACATGCGGCTCACCAGGTCGCCCGCGTCGCCGCCGCCGCGCAGGGACAGCGTCGCCAGTTGCAGGGCGGCGACCCAGCCGTCCGTCGACGCGGTCAGCGCCTCGACGTCCTCGCCGGGCAGCTGCAGCCCGGCGACGTCGTTGAACAGGGACCGCGCCTCGTCGGCGTCGAAACGCAGCTTTTCGCAATCGATTTCGACCAGCTCGTCGCGGACGCGCAGCTTGCTCAACGTCACGGCGGGGCGTGACCAGCTGGTCACGACGACCTGCAGGTGATCGCCCGCGTTCTCGATCAGGAAGCGCAGGGCGTCGATGGCTTGCGGGTCCGACACCCGCTGCCAGTCGTCGACCACCAGGGTGATGGGTTCGCCGAGGTCGTCGATCGCGTCGATCAGCGAGGTCAGCACGTAGCGGGTGGCCTCGTCGCCGCGCTGTTCGAGCATCTGCTCGAGCGGTTCGGCGAGGGCGGGACGCACCCGCCGGATCGCGGCGAGCAGGTGGGCGAGGAACCACACCACGTTGTTGTCGTCGTCGTCGACCGTCAGCCAGGCCACCGTCACGCCGGCGGCGGTCAGTTCGGCGCGCCACTGGGCCACCAGGGTGGTCTTGCCGTATCCCGACGGCGCGTGCAGGAGGATCAGCCGCCGGCGCCCGGCCGCGCGCAGCAGCGCCATCAACCGGTCGCGCGCGACGAGCGCCCGAGTGGACGCGGGGGGACGGAATTTGGTGGCCGGCGCGGGCGGCGTGGTTTCCCGGGCGCGATACGCGGCCGCCGGGACCGTCGATCCCGCGGCGTCGACCGGCACGACCATGCTGTCGACGGGGGCCCGGCGCCGGCGTTGGGCCTCGCGCAGCTGCTCCCCGTAGTCGAGCGCGGAGACCGGCCGGCGGGTGGGATCGCGCGTCATGCCGGTTTCGATCACGGCGATGACGTCGTCGGGCGCGCCCCGCTCGGTCAGCATTTCGTGGACCGACCGGCCCATCGGCGGGTGTCCGGTCAGCGCGCAGAACAGCGTCGCGGCCAGCGAGTAGACGTCGGAACCGGTTGTCGGCGTGGCGCCTTCGAGGAGTTCCGGGGCGATGAACGCCGGCGAGCCCATGACCACCCCGGCGCGGGTCTCGAACCCGCCGGCGATGCGCGCCAGGCCGAAGTCGGTGAGCTGCGGCTCGCCGTAGTCGGTCAGCAGGACGTTCCCCGGCTTCACGTCGCGGTGCAGGATGCCGGAACGGTGCGCGGCCTCCAGCGCGCCGGCGAGCTTGACGCCGATGCTGAGCACCTCGGGCCAGGGCAGGGGGCCCCCGCCGCTGACCAGGCCCCACAGCGAGCCCCTGTCGTGATACGGCATGACGATGAACGGCCGGCCGCTGCGGGTGGTGCCGGCCTGCAGCACGGTGACGATGTGCGGGTGCCCGGAGAGCCGGCCCATGGCGCGCTGCTCGCGCAGGAAGCGGTCGAGGTTCTCGGGGTCGAGGTCGTTGGTGAGCACCTTGACGGCCACCAGGCGGTCGAGCTCAGGCTGAGCGCAACGGTAGACGACCCCGAATCCGCCGCGGCCGATCTCGGTGACGTCGTCGAAGTCGAGTTCCGTGCCGATGCCGGCGATCAGATCCTGCTGGATCGCCTCTGCGTCCACGTCGGCCATCGACCTGTCCTCGCGATTAGAGAGGGCCCCCGGTCGTGTCACCATAGCGCGGATTGACCTGGGGCGATGCCGGAAGTTTCGGGCGTTCGGCGCGGTGGACGAAGCGTGGCTGCCACGAAGTGGTGGTCCCGGCTGGGATCGAACCAGCGACCTTCCGCGTGTGAAGCGGACGCTCTCCCACTGAGCCACGGGACCGGCGCCGAGAGGCGAACGACGTCGAAGATTAGCACGAGCCTGGCCTCGACAATACCGGCCCGTATGCGCCGTCAGGCCACTGCGTTAGCCTGGACGCGGCTCGTATGAAGAAATTTGTATGTGCCCGCTCACGTGGACTATCGTCGTGCTTCGCACCGGGCGACGATCTCGTCCGAGGCGCGCGGATGTAGCGCAGTTGGTAGCGCATCACCTTGCCAAGGTGAGGGTCGCGGGTTCGAATCCCGTCATCCGCTCGAAGGTGCAAGTGGCATCAATCCCAGCGGTGGAGTGGCCGAGTGGTGAGGCAACGGCCTGCAAAGCCGTGCACACGGGTTCGATTCCCGTCTCCACCTCCAGTTTTTGTTCCCGGCGCGATTAGCTCAGCGGGAGAGCGCTTCCCTGACACGGAAGAGGTCACTGGTTCAATCCCAGTATCGCGCACCAGAGTTCGTGCATGTCAAGTCATTTTTCAGGCGCGGATTTGCCATGCGTGAACTGATAGCTCGGAAAGAGCACCGACGAGACTCGTCGGAAATCAGTGGAACCAAAACCGCCTGCCTGCCGCATTCTTGGAGGGGATGGTTCCCTAACAACGGTTTCCATCGCTCATTAGCAGCCTGAGTACGACCCTTGGGCGCTGGCAACTAGCTGCATCGCATCATGCAAGGACACGTCGGTCTCGGCGGCGACGATGTTAGAGACCTCGTCGGGCTGGTGACCTTCGTGCATCAGTAAGCACGCTGTGCGAGCGGTGTCGACAACTACCGGGGGGTTGTGAATGTCCCATCCCAGCGCCCGCAATTTGCTGAGAAGTTGTTCATCTTCGGCGGGGCTGAAATGCCTCGGCGCTATGGGCCGCGGAGGCAACATAACCGTTGTCGGCGGCAGCGTCACGGTTGTCGGCGGAATTGACAGGGGCACGACCACTGGTGGTGGCGGATTTGTGTTGGTTGGGGTCAGTGTCACCGTCGATGGTGGTGGCGCCGGCATAGTGACGGTTGCTGGTGGCGACGGGGCCGGGCTAGGTTTGCGAAACCCGGCCAGCGTCCACGCCATCCAGGCAAGGGTGAGAATCGCAACCATAAACACTGCTGTCGCAGCCGCCCAGCGTATTCGTGTCGGCCACATGTTAGGTGTGTGTAGTTCGGGTTCTTCGAAGGACCAGGCGTCGGCATGGGATTGTTGAGGGGGCGGCGGGACCGGTGCAATGGCCGTCGGGGCTGCCGATGCTGGGATTTCCGTGATCGGTTCGGGTTCGTTCGCGGACGTGGGCTCCTCCCCCCGTGGGGTGTTCGGCATAGCTGGACGGTACATCTGCGGGCACGCTTTGGGCCGTCGTTCGCCGTGGAAGCTCACCTCACAATCTGGAACGGGAGGAACCAAAGCATCCTCGTGCGCGTCTGAAGAGTTGATCCGGCTGTCTTGATCTCCGGTGCCGATGTGGTGACCTGAAGCGCATATTGAACTTATGTTCGATTCGTGGGAGTCCTCTGACGAGTACGCCGCCTTGCACCGCCTGGACCTGGAAGAGAGTAGATGTTGCGCGGGCCTTCCCCTCGAAGGCAAAGCGCAGGGATGAGCTGCCTATGTGGGTCAAAGCATTCGGGCTGCACCATGAGCCAACGATGACGGCACGGCACATCGCATGGATACGCACATCGAGCGGAGGTTGGCCGGCAGCCGTTGAGATGCCCGCGATGAGCGGCAACGGACGGTCCCGCCTGACGATGAATCTGTGGTTGCCGGTAGATGTCGTAAGCCCCGACTAGTAGGGCAGGCGAAGCAGCTTTGAAACCAATATGCACCATTTCGCGTCTGAACAGTTGTCGGGCCGCCGACCTAGCGGCCCGGATCCGAGGTCTACGGCAGGAACAACCGCGCCGCGCTGGCAGACACGGGCTTGCAAGAATTGCGTCAATACCTTCAACGGGCGCTTGGACGCGCTCTACTGTTCAACTGCATGCCGCGTCAAGGCATGCCGTGGGCGAGCGCGATCGAAAAGGTGTGGTGACGAGGTGACGAGACAACCGCTCTTGACTATCAAGGCGTCAGGACGAAGCGCCGCCGCCAGTCCACTCCGATATCCTGGCGGCAAAGCCGCGTTGGCCGGCTTTTTCGGAGAACTCATCGACCGGATTGGAATCCGACGTCCTACTTACGTCGAGCCATATGCAGGCGGGGCCGGCGCTGGAATCGTCCTGCTGCAACAGGGCATCGCTAAAAAGCTTGTAATAAATGACATCGATCCTGCCGTATACTGTTTCTGGAAGTCGGTGACCGAGCAACCAGAGACATTCGTAACCAAAATCATGGATGCTGTTCTAACCGTCGATGAGTGGCGGCGCCAGCGCGAAATATATCGAGCAGCAGATGAATTCGATCCGCTAACATTGGGATTCGCGTTCTTCTACCTCAACCGCACAAACCGATCAGGTATCCTGCGGGCCGGTCCAATAGGCGGCGTGGCTCAGAACGGAAACTACAAAATTGATGCCCGCTATAACCGAAAGCAGCTGGCGGACAGGGTGATGGCTATCGGCAATCTGTCCCACCGGATTGAGATTTCCAATATTGATGGCATGGAGGTGATTCGGCGCTACATGCGGCAGAATTCGGCGTTCATCTACATTGATCCCCCCTATGTCGACATGGGAGGAAGTCTGTATTTGAATGCATTCACACATCGTGACCATGCGGATTTGGCAACGCTGTTGGGAGACGGTCGCGACGCGAACTGGGTGCTTACCTACGACCCGTCAGACTTCATCCGTAAGCAATACCAAGGACACGATGTCCGCGACTATCAACTGAGCTACAGCGCCAACAGGTCAGGAAAGGTTCAGGAATTACTTGTGGCCTCCCGACCTGTCTCAAAACTTTTGACACGCAACTGATCAGCAGCCGAGAATTCTTTTTAGGATCGGCTTGATTCGCTCCCATGCCTCGTGCACATCTCTCGCGTTGACGAAGGCTTCAGGCTCATGATTGTTGGCGTTGAGTGAAAACGATGTTCCGGCATACTGACTCGCTGTCATGCTGCCCCGACGCTTGATCGCATTGATCCATGCCGTCATGCTCGGGTCCGACGCGAAGTCACGCGCAAGATCGTCGACGCATTGCTTCAGCATCTTCCCTTCAAGGTTGGCGCCCTGGCCCAAGTAGTAAACCTTGATCCCACATTCAAGGACAGTGCGCATCAAATCATGTGCGGCATTTGGAAAGTCCCGCACATCCAAACGACTGAGTTCTTCGAGACGACGCCGGAGGCCGGCTGAGCCGCCCTGGTACTCGAACTCCGTGAAATCAAGGCGCGATCGGGTGTCGCCACGGTTCGGCGCCCTAGAGCCCGACGATGTACCTGCGCTGCCGCTGGAGCCGGGCTGCTGCGATCCACTACCGGCGGCTCCGCCGCCCGACGCAGGAGTGCCGCCCCCAATGCTAGGGCCCGCTCCCGTGGCATCCGTTCCACTGCCACCATCCGACCCGCCCGATCCCGGCTCGTCGTCGGCACTGTCGGTATCGGCTGGCTCGCTTTCCTCATCGGGTCTCGCGCCGGACACCACACGTTGGAGTTCCTGGACGAACAATTCGTGTTGGGGGCTGCTCTGCTTGAGCTCGGCGGAACGCGTGTTGAGCGTTCCGGCCTTGAAACGTCCGAGCAGGTACATGACACCTCGCCGCTGCGCATCATTCAGTCGCCTGGACATGAGCTGCCCACGGTCGTTGAATTCGATGCCCAGCACATCTCGGATCCGCGGCCGCTCGTAAGCGTATTCGAGCGACGTCATTTTCAACTTGCTCGACTTCACGAACTCCTCGAGTTCGGGGTCGTCGTATCGAAGACTTCGGATCAGCTGGCGCATCTCTCCCATGCGGATGAATGAGACGATCTTGCCGGCCTCGCGAGAGTACAGGGTGCGCAGGTCATCGACGGTCACCGTGTCTGACAGTTGCGCGTGGTAGAAGATCGCTTGCTGCTCACGGATCCAGGATCGCTTGGGCTGCCCGGTGTGTAGGCGCGCCAGCACCGGCTGGGCGGCTTCCCGCGAGGGCGCCACCATCACGCGAATTTCGGTGGGCGTGTCGGCGTCCGAGTACCGGCTCAGATACCTTTTCAGCTGAGCGGCAAATCGACCGACTATCTCTGGGTTCTGGATCGCCTTGAGTGCTGCGACGCGCCGATTCGCTTCCAACACAACATAACTGCCGCCTTCCAAGACCACGATCGGAATCTCGTTGTCAATATAGCCATCTCGCAGCAAGTCCCGAGCCAGCCCGATCAGATCCTCAGCCTCGGCCAAATAGCTAGCGATACCGGCCTCGTCGAGGCCTTCGATCGCAAGACGAACGTTTTGGACATCGAGCGCCACGTCATCGAGACTGACGTCGTCAATAATTGGCCATCGTGCTGTTGGCATCGTTCCTCGGCTCCCCTTCCCAGGATCTTGATCGTCTTCAGGCAGTTTGGTCCTGGGCGTCGCGTACGGCTTGGTCGGATTTGACATACCGCGGGAAGCTGCACGGCCGCCTCATAATTTACGGACGCTACGCGTGCGCGGAAATCTGCGGAACCGAATCGCAATCACCGCGGCCCCGCGCCGGGGCCCAGCATCGACCGCCGCTGCTTCTATGACACGACGACCGACTCGGCGGTCGACGCCATAGTCGGCGTCTACACCTCAAGCCGCGACGCCGACCGCGTGGCTGCCCTGGACATCTGCCAGCACTTCGAGCCGCTCAGCCAACTACCCTGACCGCAACGAACGCCAATGCTGGCGCCGCGACCGGGCTGCCGAGCGAAGGTGGCCGACAGTAACTGGCGAAGGACTACTGGGCCGAGATGCTATAGCTTGTGCTGTTTTACAAAAACAACATGTAGTCACAGGCTATGCAGTACGGCTCACCGGTGGACGTCTGCCTGACGCAGTCGGTTGAATGCACCGTGCACACCTCGTTGTTTTCCACAGGTTGTATCCTCTCATTAATGGATCGTCTGATAAGAAGCGATGCCAGCTCGACTAGTCGTGGCAGCGCGGCTTGCAGTCTCGTTGCGAGTTCATGGGCAAGGTCTGCGTCGATTGTGGCGGGAAGTGCGCCGCCCAACGGGGTTTCGAAGTCAAACCCTTCGTCGGTAGAGCGTCCGATGGCTGCAACGTCGCCGACGTAATTCTCAATCACCTGGGCGGCATTCTCCTCGGCGGCTGTGAGCCGCTTCTGGCGCGCCGCCGGCGTCTTGACACTGGCCGCGATTTCATTGGCGACGACCGCGAGAGTGGCGTAGTCGTCGCCGAAGAGACCGCCGAAGCGGCCGCCCATCCAGGTGTCGCCATGAGGCACCGGGTTCCCACCGTGCGGCACTGCGATGAGGTTGGCCGGGGCGCTTCGGGCACGCTGGCGATAGGCCTGCTGCTTGCACGCGGTCGAGCAGTACAGGGCGTCTGTTCGGCCGTGGAAGGTGGTCTCGCAGACCTCGCAAATCCTCAATGCCGCGGGCACAGCAGTAACGTTACCGCAAACTGTAACGGCAAGTGGCGTTACCGAAAAGCGCAACGTTACTGTTGATCACTCGCGAGCAAGATCTGCTGTGACCCCCCGGTTGGGTTTCCCATTTCGTGCCGGTCGGGCCCGCGCCGCGATCACGCCCCGACGATCGCGCAAGCCCGGCGCAGTACTGCGAGCAGCCGACGTTGTGGGTTCATCACGTGCCGCGGTGCCGGCAGTGGCGCCGGCGGTGCCGGCTGGATTGGCGACAGGCGGTAGCGCGCGAACACCGCGCCGGCGAGCTGCTGTCGATACAGCTCTGAAGCTGATCAGTGCAGTGGAACCATGCGGAATCTCGAAGACGTTAACGCCTCCGCGGTGGCCGCGGACCTGGCTCGGTATGGGCACGAGTCTCACTCAAACGGTTTCCATGCCAGGCATTAGTGCGATGGCGTGGCCATGACGGTGATTCCACCCGAGCGACGCCAGCATCGGGCACGCCGAGACCCCCAAGAAAATGGGGACGCTGCGGGTCCGTCGAACGCGCGTTAGGGAAAAGTAGACGGCGTCGCCGGTACGCAAGTGGGATGAAACGGCGGCATAGGATCCATCACCATGACTGACCACACAATCGCCATCGTCTCGTTATGGACTGCGATCTGCTCGGCTGTCGTGACCCTTGCCGTGTCGCTCGCCGCACTGGTAGTGGCGATCAAGGCGAATGGAGAAGAACGACGATCAAGGAACGTCGATGCGCTGCTGAGTATTCACTCACGCAGCATGTCTCCCGACATGGCTCGCATCCGCGGAGAGTTGCTATACGGGAGTCGGTACGACGTGTTTACGAATCTTTCGCCTGGCCGCGGTGGATTAGCAGATGCGGAGTTTGATAAGCGACGCGAGGAACTTCACGGTCTCCTTGGCCTCTACGAAGGCTTGGCTACTGCGACGAGGAGGGGGCTACTTGGCGAGAGTCTTGTCAAGGCAATGTTTCCTCAGTCGATTCCCAAGGGCTTCTTAAAGACCAAAGGATACATCGAAGACTATCGAAAAACCGCCAACCACAAGGACTTCGCAGAGAATTTGGCATGGCTGGCCGAACGCTATTAGTCATCAGCCCGCCGCGGTAGCGAGCCGGCTTGCGCTTTGCAGCAAATCGCAGGTCAGAATTCTAGCAAATCGCCAACCAGCCCTCTACGACGAGAATTGGACTGCCGCACCTACACCCACCACCGCGCTAATGTCAGGAATCTGCTCTCCGGCACCCCACACGCCGCGGTCTAGGGAGGCGCCTTGCGAATGCGTTTCGCTTCCAGCCGCAATCAAGGTTCGTCACCGAGGTCAGACGCTGCTCGCACGTTTCCGAACCTCGGGGGAGAGAGGGACCACCGCGCGGCGACGGGCCGAGTGTCGCCGTTTTTCTGGCAGTCACCCCTACCCCTGGTTAGGCGGCGCGGTCGCCTTGACGACGCCGAGCGGCCGAAACACCGATGTGCCGAAGCGTCGCTCGCAAGGGGCACCGATCAAGTCCTTGCCGAACTCGTTGGTTCAACAGTGGAGCATGGCATCCTTCGGCCTCGCAATCGCGAAGTGCTGCCCGCAGCCGATCCAGAGTGACAGCCAGAGTTGCGACAAGTATCTGATGTACCCCGATGGCAGGCCGGCACGGTACATATCGAACGGCGAAGGTGGCATGCTTTGACCTCGAGAGCCAGTACTGCCGCGAGCCTGTCTATCACCCGGTCTGCCCGCGCTCGAACGTAAGTCTTACCGCGCACCCAGCTGATCGTTGATGTTGGTCCACTGGCCTTCGCCCTTGTGGTTCCCCATGTTTCGGCATTGGCCGTCGAGGATGATCTGCCCGTAAGCGTGGTCGGACGGCTGGTAACTGATAGTCGCGACCACGCCGTCCTTGTTGAGCGCGGCGCCGTGCAGGTGCTGGCCGGCCGGCGCCCCGTCGCTCCAGCCGTTCGAGGTCATCGCAGTCCGGACTTGCTGAAAATAGGCGTCGGGGTCGCCGTGGATCAGGAAGCTGAGCGTGACGGTGCCCTGAAACGGCGGGTCTCCCTGGTCGTTGCAGGAAGCGTAAGAGAACGCCCCGCTGACCCCGTCCAGCTTGGCGGCGGCGACGATCTGTCGAGCCGGCTCGATCACCTGAGCCTTGGTCTGCTCGTCACTCATGGGGTGGGCCGTATCCTCATACGGGTTCGTCGACCCCCCCGCTTGTGGTTTGTGTTGCACTGGCGCGCATCCTCCTAACAACACGGCGACGACCAACCCGGAAGCAATCAGTGCTTGTCGCAACGACATTCATCGTTCCTTAGTGGTGGTGTTGGGCATCGAAAACATGGTTGTCGGTAATAGATCCTGGCGACCGCTGCCACTCCGGGTCAATGACGGCCGGGGTGTGCGGGCCGATGGTGACCGGGGGCAGACCCGGAACCCCAACTTTTATGCCCCCCACCGAGTAACGGTGCTCGGCCGTCATGCCGTCGGCTTGGAGCTGGTCGCCGTGGCCGGAGACGATGTCGGCCATGCCGTAGAGCGCTTCGCTGCCGCGGTGGTAGTAGTACGAGTGGTCGTGCGGGTTGATGCCATCCGAGCCGGGAACCTCGGCGCGGAAGCGCACCGAGCCGAACCCGTCGACTGCGGGGTCGGTGCCCAGGCCGGGATTGGTTCCAAAGAAGTTCTGCCCGAAGACGCTCTTGCTCGTGCCGTCGAGGGAACCGAGCATGCCGACGGGATCGGTGGATGCGTCCCCGACGAAAACATGGCCACCGTCGAGGTGAAACTGCGCCGCGGACTGCGCCGCGTCGGTGCCCGGACAACCCAGCAGCACAGCGTCATTGGCGTGCATGCCGTGCAACGCAAACGCGTCGGCGACGGTGGTCGAACCGTAGGAGTGGCCCAGCACCGTGACATGCTGGCCCGCACCCAGGTGTGTCGCCCACAGGCCGTTGACGTCCTGCGCCAGGGCCGCGCTGCCGGTGCGGGCCAGTTCCGGCGTGGAGATGCGCTGCACGTCGTCGAACCCGTTCGGGGCGTCATAACCCATCCACGCGATCACCGCCGTCGGGTTGTTCGGGTCGGCGGCGTTGGCCTGTTCGAACAGGTTGATCGCGTCGTTGTGGCCGTCGTGCAGCCAGCCGCCCTTGACGCTGCTGCTGGTGCCGGGCACGATCACCGCGGTGTTCTTCGCGGTGTCCGGGTTGCCGATGGCGATCGCCGCCCTGCCCTTGCCGCCGAATGCCATTGGGTCATAAGCGAATAGGTAGACCGGTTTCGGGTGATTCGGGTCCCCCGCGTCGTGGTCGAGGCCCAGTTTGGTCTCGTTGGCGTTCTGATACCGGGTGATGTCCGTGGGCGACAGACCGTATTTCGCGGGGTCGCGCAGCACGTCGTCCACCGAGACGCCGCTGCGGCTGGCGACACCGCGCACCCGGTCGAGGTCCTGGTTCATCACCGTGAGGTTGGCCTGATTGCGCGCCAGGATGGGGACGCCGTTGAGGTTGCCGATCTGGTCGGGATGCTCGGCGAGGAATCGCTGCCGCTGCTGCGGGGTCAGCGATGTCCACCAACGGTTCACGTCCTCGGGTTTGGTGTTCGGCGGCGGGATCTGGGTGTCGGCGTCGACGGGCGCGATCACGTTCGGGTCGTAGCCGTCGGTGCGCAGATTGCCCAGGCAGTTCTGCAGCGTGGACGAGTAGCCGTCCCGGATCGACTCCATGTCGTGCAGGGCATCCCGGACATCGTCGGCGGCGTCGGCCTTCGCGTCCTCGATCAACTTCTCCAGGAAGGCCTTGGACTTCGCGTCAAGGTTGCCGTGCTGCAGATCGTGCTCGGCCGCGTCGATGAGGTTGTCGAGGCCCTGCAGCTCGTGTTCCAAGGTGGAGATCCGTTGGGCACCCGCCTTCTGCGCCTCGGCCAACGCCGCGGCGATGCTCTCCAGGTCCGCGCCGATCTTGGGCAACTGCTCGGACTGTGCGCCAAGGGATTTCACCACCCGTTGCACTTCTTGGGAGTCGTTGATGGGATGGTCGCCGTTCTGGTGGTTCCACGCGGCGTCGAAGCGCTTGCGGGCTTGCTCGAACGCGTGGTCGGCCTCGGCGGTGTGCCGGCCCGCGCCATGAAAAGCCTCGGCCAGGCTCGAAATCTGAGCCGGGCTGCCGGCCTGCAGGCTCTGGTTGATCGCCCACGGATCGCCGCCGGCCCTACCGATCAGGTCGGCAACGCTGAGCCATTTCAGCTGCATCGCACCGCCCCTCGAGCCTGTTGCCGGTCCTCCGACCAGCTATGAGGTTACCTCCGCGGGCGCCCCGGCGACGTCGCGCGACGAGAGCTCTACGGGCGCTCCTGAATGACGCACTCCACGATTCGATTGGCCAGGCGCGGGTCGAACCCCATCCGCGAGACCTTCTGGCCTTCGGCCGCGGGAGTAACACCGGAATTAAGGTCCTGCTCGATCACCCCGATGAGCTGACCGTTCTGGTAGTCGTGTTCCCAGAGCGGGATTTCGGTGATGCTTCCCACGCAATTTCCGTAACCGCTCAAGTCGGCACGGGCAGGCGCCGCCACCGGGGCGACCGAGAACAAGGCGATGGCTATGCCGATCGCGACAGCAACGTAGACGACACGCATGATCGCCAGGTTACCCAGCAATAACGCCGAATAATCAGCAAACGGTCAGGCCGTGCGAGGCACTCAGCAGTCGAGCCCGTACCCGCCGCGCAGGTCCTTGTGCGCGGCCTCCAGGGTGCGGTCGCACAACGCCAGGAGTGCGTCGAGGTCGAGCTCGGATTCCCGGCCCAACCGGTCCAGCCACACCGTCTCGACCTTTCTCAGCTCGGACCACTTGAGTTCGCCCTCGTAGTACACGGTGACGTCCTCCCGCGGTTCGGGACACGAGGTGGACTGCGCCAATTGCCGCTTGCACGAATCCAATTGGGTCAACGAGTAGCCATGCTCGCGGAATTGACGGTCCCACTCGTCGAGCAGGAGGCTGACCGCGTCGCGCACCGGCGGCGCGGCGTAGACCATCAGCTCGGCCACCCCGTCGTCGAGCCCCAGGCGCATGCGGAAGTCGTAAAGCTCCCGAATGGCCTCGGCGCGCCGCTGGCTGGCGATCTCCTCGGGGGTGCCGGACCCCTCGTACTGCGCCGCGCGTTTGATGTAGATGGTCGCCGAGATCAGCGACTTCAACACGGCCTTCTTGTCGTCGGCCGCCCGCTTCTCGAAGTCGAGGACGCGTTCGTGGCGGCGGTCTTCCTCCTTGGTCCTGAAGTCGATGCGCTTCGTCCAGATCGCGACGGTGGCGCTCGAGATCACCGACGCCAGGGGTACCAGCGCGTTGGTTATCAATGTCGCCCAGTTCATTCGTCGGCCCTCACCCGCAGTACCCGGGAGGGGGCGCCGGGGCGCCGCGCGGGACGACGGTTTGGTTGCAGAGCCCCGACTCCGAATGCGGGTTCTGGGCCGCGGTGGGGTTGGGGCCGGGGGTGCTGGGCGTCGCGGGGTCGGCGTTCGCCGCGGCCGCGGTCAGTCCCATGCCGGCCATTCCCAACCCCGCGGCGAGGACGGTGCGGGCGGCCAATCGTGTGAGTCCTGGTGTCGTCATGATGTTCCTTCGTGTCGCGCGGCCGCGATGGGTGAGCCGTGCAGGTGGATCGAGGCTATGCGGGTCGCCAGAGGGTGTCTGGCGTTTGAGCAATTCAGACGCGCTCGGCCTTCATGTCCATGTCGATGGTTCCCTGGCACGCGCCACTCAAGATCTCGGTGTGCATCAGGCCGTTAAGCGACCCGTCGGGTTGGGGCGTGTAAGTCACGGTGGCGCGGGCCGGATTCCACTGGATCGAGGTGTCGGGCATCATGCAGTCCCACTGGAAGTCGTTGGTCTGCGTCCAGGACTTGCCATCCCAGGTGAACTGGATCGGCTGTGGAACCGTCGGGTTGGTCGGCGGCGGCCCGCTGACGATCGTGGCGACGCACTTTCCGTTGTTGCAGCTCGAGCGCAAACCGTAGGTCTCGGTGTGCTGCTGCTCGGGATTGCCGACGGCCATGCTGTTCCCCGCCTTGGGGCCGACCATGAACGTGATCGCGTACTGGCCGTTCCAGGACGGATTGTCGGCGAAGGCGGCGGGGGAAACGGGCAGGGCGAGCGGGAGCGACGCCGCGCATAAACCGGCGAAGCTCTTCCAGCGGGTCGACGTCATCGTCTCTCCTCAAAGGGCCGTATCCATGCAATATTCGTCCGGAGGTCCAGCACGGGCAAGCCCCGGCCTCACCAACCCCACTCGTCGTCCTCGAGGACATCCACGGTCAGCGCGTTGTCGGCCGCGCCCTGGGTGCCGTAGCTGAAGGTCAGCAGGGTGCGGTCGTCGTCGAGGGGCTCGGTCGCCACGACGGTGGCGTGCCCGATCTTCATCCGGATCTTGTCGCCGGGCTTCAATTCGTCAACACGTTTAAGGGGCACGCTCCACCCATCAGCACCACCGAAAGTGCCAATGCTACAGAGCCCGTCTGCCGTCCTAAAGGTCGCGGCGCCGAAACCTCATGGACTCAACGGCATTCGCTGCGATCAACTCTGGACGAGGTCGGGGATGGGCTCGGCGTCCGTCAGCCAGTGGCGTCCGGTGCGGCGGGCCGCCTCCCACTTGGGGATGCTGACCGCGTCGTCTTGACCGAGGTCCTCGGGAGTGGGGCCGATGCGTTCGGCCAACCCGGCGAGGGCGCCCAGATCGA
>NZ_LZIZ01000155.1:0-6114 GCF_001666915.1 Mycobacterium sp. E3339
CAGCTGCGCGCCGAGATCGAGAAGAGCGATTCCGACTGGGACCGCGAGAAGCTGCAGGAGCGGCTGGCCAAGCTGGCCGGCGGCGTGGCGGTGATCAAGGTGGGCGCCGCCACCGAGACCGCGCTCAAGGAACGCAAGGAAAGCGTCGAGGATGCCGTCGCGGCGGCCAAGGCCGCCGTCGAAGAGGGCATCGTCTCGGGTGGCGGCACGGCGCTGATCCAGGCGCGCGCGGCGCTGCAGGAGCTGCGTGGGTCGCTGTCCGGCGATCAGGCGGCGGGCGTCGAGGTGTTCGCCGAGGCGCTCGCGGCACCGCTGTACTGGATCGCCACCAACGCCGGACTGGACGGCGCGGTCGCGGTGAGCAAGGTCAGCGAGTTGCCGGCCGGGCACGGCCTGAACGCGGACAAGCTCACCTATGGTGACTTGCTCGCCGACGGCGTGATCGACCCGGTCAAGGTGACCCGCTCCGCGGTGCTCAACGCGGCCTCGGTGGCGCGGATGGTGCTGACCACCGAGACGGCCGTCGTCGACAAGCCCGCCGAAGAGGACGACCACGGGCACGGTCATCACCACCATCACTAGCGAGTAGCGCGAAACACCCCCGGTCCGTTGGGCCGGGGGTGTTTTCGTCTCGATCGCGAGCGTGCAACCAGTGCGAAAAACCCGCCGGGATGTCGCAGCCGGTACACGTTCGGCGGTTGAACGGTGGCATGATCGGGAAGACAGCCGGTCCGATGATTCGATCTGAGGTATACGGTGGCGGGATTGCGTCGGGCGGTGCTGACAGCGGTTGCCGGGCAGCTCGGCCGTCCGCATGGTGTTGTCGGTCGCGGAGTGGCGCTGCTGCTCAATCGCGGCAATCGCCAGGCGGTGGCCGGCGCCGTCGAGGCGACGGAAGTCACAGCCGGAAATGCGGTGGCCGACATCGGTTTTGGTGGCGGACTCGGGCTTGAACTGCTCCTGCGGCGAGTCGGTCCGCAGGGGAGGGTCCACGGCGTTGAGATCGCCGAGGACATGCTCGCGCGTGCCCGGGCGCGCTTCGCCGCCCAGATCGCGGCCGGCACACTGACACTGGAAAATGGGTCGCTGACCGCGTTGCCGATCGACGAGGGGTCGCTGGACGCGGCGATCACGGTCAACACGGTCTACTTCGTCACCGACCTCGACGCGGCCTGCGCCGAACTCGCCCGCGTTCTGCGACCCGGTGGCCGGGCCGTGTTGGGGATCGGCGATCCCGACGCGATGGCCCGCTTGCCTTTCACCGCGTACGGGTTCACCCTTCGCCCGGTCGCGGATGTCGTCGCCTCCTTGAGGAGAGCGGGCCTCGAGGATGTAGAGCAGCGTCGCCTCGCCGACGTGGCGGTCCCACACCATTTGCTCGTTGCTTCCGCCCCGGGGTAGGTCGCTGCGTTACCCGCCGGCCGCGCGAGCGCGGGGGTGTTGATTCTTCGGATGCGTTCTGTTGGGATCGGTAGCGACGCGGGGGTTGTGCACTGGTTGTGACGAACAGACCAGGAAGGACCGCCATCATGCTGTTTGCCCAGATGACCAAGAGACTCGCCGCCGCCGCCGTGCTGGCGGGGGGCACCGCGCTGACCGGGTGGGGTATGGGCGTCGCCCACGCGGACACGATGGAACCGCACCGCTGGTGCCCCGGCGACCCGAAGCAGATGCCCTACATCGTCAACCAATACATCGACTGGGACTGGAGCGTCTGCCACACCTGGTATCCGACCAATTACGGGATGGGCAACGTCACCAGCCAGGGCCGGCCGACCTCGATCTGGGATGGCGACAACCCGCCGATCGAGGCGATCACCAGGAGGACTTGCCCGCCGATCAGCTTCATGTGCCCTTAGCCCGGACTCCAGGCACATCGGCCGCGACCAAGCCTAAAATGGCGGATTCTGGGTCCTGCCGGGATTCGGAAACGCCGGATTGGTGTAGGCCGGTGTCTCGGGCTCCTGGCCGGCATCGGGAGTAATCACCGGCGCCGGCCCGGACTCCGGCCCGGCCGGTGGGGTCGGTTGTGCCCGATGTTCGGGCGGTGGCGGCTTGGGCACCAAGTAGTTCCGCCACGCGCCCGGTGGGTTCGGTGGTGGGCCGATCGTGTTATCCGGCCAGCGCCATGAACAACCACCGGAAGCGCCCCCGAAATCGCCTGCCGGGATGGTCAACCCAAAACCCATGAAAGTTCCGCCGATGATGGAGTTACCACCTGGACCACCCATGTTCCAGCCGCCGTATTCGCAATGCCAGTGGGTGCTGTTCTCCTCGATGGGAAAATCGCAATAGTACGTCGTGGCCCCCGCCTCGAAAGTACTTCCGCCGACACCGGGATAGTCGCACACCCCGGGGCCGGGAATGTTGCCGCCCGGTCCGGCCCCGGCCGCCGGGGCATTGAGGACTGCCCACAACGTAACCCCCGGTGCCACAAGGAGTTTGATCGCTTTGCTCAGAGTCTGCGTCCTCGATGACAATGTGTTCACCACCAGAATCAAATTCGTTGCGGCTGGCCGCAAGGCCCAAACTGCACCGTAATACTGCTGCACGCCTTCTCACGTCGTTTCTGGTGAAATTCAGAGGCTGCTCCGAACCGCGCGTATTGCTAAGCTGGCCGCACCATGACGTGGGGGGCGCGAGCGTGAGCTATCCGCAGCAATGGCCGCCGCAACCACCGCAGCACCCCCAGCAATGGCCTCCGCCGTACCCGCCGCCGGCGCCTCCGCCGCGCAAGACCAACGTCGCGCTGGTGGTCGTGCTTGTGGTCGCGGCGATCGTCGTCATGGTGCCGGTGGCCTTGGTCGGTTTCTACGTGGTGCGCGACATCGCCCGCGACGGCCTCGACGGGCGCGGCGGAGTCCAGAAAGCCACCTCGGTCATAAGCTTTGACGTGGTGTGCGAGCGCGGGTCCATCAGCAACGCCGCGGCCTACGGGAAGCCGTACAAGATTGTGGCGTTCGCTCCGAACGACGAGCCAAACCCGATGAACCAGTTGTCAAACACCCACTGGAACGAGGTGACACTCGACTCCCGCGCCGACTACCGGGTGAATCCCGCGGACTTCCAGTCGATCAATGTGGTTGCGTGCCTGACCCGTAAGCCTGGGAGCGAGGTGAAGTCTCGCACGTGTGACCTCAAGACCGACTCGGGCGAGCGGGTAACCGTCGACTATTACGCCGTGCAGTACGACGTCGAACTGCGCGAGGCGAGGACCGGCAAGCGCATCGAACAACTGGGCTCGGTGAATGGTCCCGTGACCGGCTGCCCGTTCATGGTGTGGGTCAACAAGCGCGAGCCGAAGGTTTACGCGAGCCCGGACGCCGCGGAGCTCGATGCCAAGCTCGCCGAATTCGCGCACAGGTGACCGGTAATCGTGATCTCAAGGGTTACCGGCGTTTAGTCTCGCGCCATGGACCGCTTCTTCCAGTGGGCATGGGATCACCACGGATCGAGGTACTCGTGGGTGATTTCAGCATGGGCCTTCGTGGTGGTGCTGCCGACATACCTCGTACTGTCGTTCGCCATCGTGACCGTCGAGCACTCCGGTCGATATTCTCCTGCGGCCGGGGCAACCGTCGTTCATGCATTGGTGATCGCGTACGCGGTGCCGCTACCCGGTCAAGGAGTGTGGCGCATTGCGCAGCGGTGGGCCGCGGGTGCTCGGGTGGATCCGGAGAAGGCGCTAGAGGCGAGCTATGAATGGTCGCGCCGTAGTATTGCCCGGGCGCTGGTGCTTTTCGCCGCGTTCGGGGCGCTCTTGGCAGTCGGCGTCAGTGCCATCGCCGGCGCGGCGGGTCCGCGCCTGATCCAATATGCCGTTCTGGGTGGGGTTTTCGGGGTCGGCGCCCATCTGATCGGGGTTCACACCTTGGCGGAAGCGCCGATGCGGCCGGTGCGGATCGCCCTCGCCGGTGACACGGATGTCGGGGATTCCCTGCCCCGGGCCCGGCCGAGCTTCGCCGCATGGTCGAACCTGGCAATGCTCGCGGCCGCGTTGTCCTTTGCCGTCGTGGGCGCGATGTTTTCGGCTGTTCTGCACCCCGCGAGTCAGCAACCCATCGTGTGGGTGCTCATCGGATGCGTGTTGACGCTGGGGTTCGGTGTGCCGATCACGGTCGCCACTGCATTTTCGCCGTCCCTTCGCCCGATCCGGGACCTCGCCGAAGGCACCAAACGCGTTGCGGCCGGCGACTATAGCCGGCGCCTGCCGGTGGTTCAGGACGATGACTTGGGCGCGCTGGCGGCCTCGTTCAACCGCATGCAGGCGGGTTTGGCTGAGCGGCAACGCCTTCAGGCGGCGTTCGGGACCTACGTCGACCCCGTCTTGGCTTCGCGGCTGCTCGAGCAGGGCGATGACGTGTTCACCGGGGAGCGGCGCGAGGTCACAGTGATGTTCGTCGACATCCGCGATTTCACGCCGTTCGCCGAGGCGAATTCCGCGGAGGACACCGTCGCGCGGCTCAACACGCTGTTCGAGATCGTCGTGCCCGCCGTCGTCCAGGCCGGCGGGCACGTCAATAAATTCCTCGGTGACGGCGCCCTCGCGGTCTTCGGCGCCCCGAACGATCTGGCGGATCATGCCGACGCCGCGCTGGACGCCGCCGCACTGATTCTGCGCTTGGTCGCCGAGCGATTCGACGGCGCGCTGCGGATCGGCATCGGGATCAACACCGGCGTGGTGATCGCCGGCACCATCGGCGGTGGGGGCAAGCTCGAATTCACCCTGATCGGTGACACCGTCAACGTCGCCGCGCGCGTCGAGCAGCTCACCAAGACCACCGGCGACGCGATCCTGCTCACCCAGCAGTCCGTCGACGCCTTGACTTCCGCGCCAATCGGGCTAGCCGACAGGGGATTTCACGCGCTGAAGGGCAAGTCGGCCGCCGTGCAAGTTTTCGGCCTCGACCCCGCGCTCAAGCCAGCGCGCTAGAGCTTCGAGCCCAATCCCGCGATCAGGTTGACGGTGACCGCCAAGACGACCGCGCCGAGGAGGTAGGACAGCAACGCGTGGCGCAACACCGTCGCCCTGATGGACGACAGCCCGATCTCGGTGTCCGACACCTGAAAGGTCATGCCGACGGTGAACGCGACATAGGCGAAGTCCCGAAAACAAGGGCGCTCCGGGTCGTGGAAGTTGATGCCACCGGGGTCGTCCGAGTAATAGAGCCGCGCGTAGTGCACGGTGAACAACGTGTGCACGGCGAACCAGGATGCCGCGACGGTCAGGATGCCGACGACGGCGGCCGTTACGGTTCCAGGGCCCGAGTGCGACGCCGCGGCCACCACGTAACCGACCCCGCCCAGGCTCGCGACGCTGGCCGACACGATGACGGCGTCGGCCACCCAGCGGGTGGGGTCCTCCTTCGTCACGTATCTGCAGGTTTGCTCGGCGTCCATTCCGCCCAGGATGAGCCGCGTCCACAGCACGTAGACACCCGCGGTGACGATCCAGCCCGCGAGCGCGAATCGCCAGCCGATGGTGTTACCCACCCCGAACGCGACGGCGACGCCGAGCGCGACCGCAACCCCAATCCGGGCCGCGACCGTGTCGCGAAAGAAGGCAGCGAGGGATTTCACAACCCGACCTAAGCACGAGCGCTCGTCGTCCGGCGCGAAATCAGATCCCGACGATGACGATGCCCACGCCCACGACGATCGCCAGCGCGAGTGAGACCAGCAGGAAGCTGACGATCCACTCCTTCGGCGCCGAGGCCTCGTGGTCGGCCGCCGCGATCGGGGCCAGCCTGCGGCCCGCGCCCCATGCCGCCGCGAGCAGGGTGGCCAGCCAGTTCGCGTAGGCGGCGTACACGATCAGCACGACGGCCGCGACGCCCCAGGCGGTCGGCAGGTGGACGTGTGGCCACAGCAACCCGAGCAGCACGAGGAACATGCCGTTGAAGACACCCTCCAGGTGGCTCGACAGGGCCATGCGCGAGTTCTTCAGCGCGGGCACCGCTAACCCGGTGAGCAGACCGATCAGGAACAGCACCAACCCGAGCGTGAAGAGCATCGTCTGGACGTCAAGCACGCGGGCTCGCTCCGCCGGATCAGCGGGTTCCGGGCGGAAGGCTGGGCGGCGTCGTCACCGTCGTGGTCGGCAGGGTCGACGAC
>NZ_LZIZ01000156.1:0-16253 GCF_001666915.1 Mycobacterium sp. E3339
GCCCAGGAGCCGGACTCCAGCGGCACGGCCTCGTCGAGAAACTTGCGCGCGTAGGCGATGACCTTGTCGCCGCGAACCTTGTTGTAGCCGGTGCCCTTTTCGGCGCCGTCGTCCTCCGCGATCACGTCGGTGCCGTACAGGGCGTCGTACAGCGAGCCCCAGCGCGCGTTCGCGGCGACAAGGTCATCGCCTACGCGCGCAAGTTTCTCGACGAGGCCGTGCCGCTGGAGTCCGGCTCCTGGGCGGACGCGACGGGCCTGTCCGTCGAAGACGGGCAGCTGAAGGTGGCGACCGGTGACGGCTCCGTCGGCCTTGCCAGCCCGGAGAAGTTCGCCGGCTACACCGGCGAGCTCGGCTCCCCCGACTGGTCGGTGCTGCTGGTCAACCACGGCCTGCACATCGAGATCCTTGTCGACCCGGAATCGCCGATCGGCAAGACCGACCGCGCCGGCATCAAGGACGTGGTGCTGGAATCCGCGGTCACCACGATCATGGACTTCGAGGACTCGGTGGCCGCCGTCGACGCCGACGACAAGGTGCTCGGCTACCGCAACTGGCTCGGCCTGAACAAGGGCGACCTGTCCGAGGAGGTCGCCAAGGACGGCAAGAGCTTCACCCGGGTGCTCAACCAGGATCGCACCTACACCACGCCCGACGGTGAGGGCCAGCTGACCCTGCCCGGCCGCAGCCTGTTGTTCGTCCGCAACGTGGGCCACCTGATGACCAACGACGCGATCGTGGACGCCGAGGGCAACGAGGTGTTCGAGGGCATCATGGACGCGCTGTTCACCGGCCTGACCGCGATCCACGGGCTCAAGACCGGCTCCGACAACGGCCCGCTGGCCAACAGCCGTACCGGGTCCATCTACATCGTCAAGCCCAAGATGCACGGTCCCGACGAGGTCGCGTTCACCTGCGAGCTGTTCAGCCGCGTCGAGGACGTCCTGGGCCTGCCGCAGGCCACCCTCAAGGTCGGCATCATGGACGAGGAACGGCGCACCACCGTCAACCTCAAGGCGTGCATCAAGGCCGCGGCCGACCGGGTGGTGTTCATCAACACCGGCTTCCTGGACCGCACCGGCGACGAGATCCACACCTCGATGGAAGCCGGCCCGATGATCCGCAAGGGTGCGATGAAGAACAGCACCTGGATCAAGGCCTACGAGGACGCCAACGTCGACATCGGGCTGGCCGCCGGGTTCAAGGGCAAGGCCCAGATCGGCAAGGGCATGTGGGCGATGACCGAGCTGATGGCCGACATGGTCGAGCAGAAGATCGGCCAGCCCAAGGCCGGCGCCACCACCGCGTGGGTGCCCTCGCCGACGGCGGCCACCCTGCACGCGATGCACTACCACTACGTCGACGTGGGCGCCGTCCAGGAGGAGCTGGCCGGCAAGAAGCGCACCAACATCGACGAGCTGCTGACCATCCCGCTGGCCAAGGAACTGGCCTGGGCGCCCGAGGAGATCCGCGAGGAGGTCGACAACAACTGCCAGTCGATCCTGGGCTACGTGGTGCGCTGGGTGGCCCAGGGCGTGGGCTGCTCGAAGGTGCCCGACATCCACGACGTGGCACTCATGGAAGACCGTGCCACGCTGCGGATTTCGAGCCAGCTGCTGGCCAACTGGCTGCGGCACGGTGTGATCACCGAGGAGGACGTGCGCGCCAGCCTGGAGCGGATGGCGCCGCTGGTGGACGAGCAGAACGCCAAGGATGCGGCGTACCAGCCGATGGCGCCCAACTTCGACGACAGCCTGGCGTTCCTGGCCGCCCAGGACCTGATCCTGACCGGCACGCAGCAGCCCAACGGCTACACCGAGCCGATCCTGCATCGCCGCCGGCGCGAAGCCAAGGCCCGCGCGGCGCGGTGAGATTGAGCCCGTGCCCGCATCGGGCTCGCGGCGCATCGACGCCGCCGATGACTAAGATCAGCGGCGGATTGACAACAGCTCGGCTTCATCGACGGAAAGGCGACGGACACCGCTATGGGTAGGCACAGTTTGCCCGACCCTGACGACTCCGTCGACGAGCCCTACGACGACGGCGAGGCGGACGACCAGCAGCGCGACGACGTCACCGAGGACTACTCGGACGAGGGGCACTATCCCGCCGACGATGACTTCCGCGGCGACGATGACTTCCCCGCCGAGGATGAACCCTATGCCGCCGGCGACGAGTTCGAGGGCGGCACCGCCGACGACTACCCGGTGTTCCCGCCCCGGCAGCCCGGCCCGTCGAGCGCGGAACCGCCGGCCTCGTCGCCCTCGCTGTTTTCCCGCGGCCACCGCGGGCTCGGCGATTGGCGCGGCGGCCACCGCAGCGAGGGCGGGCGCCGGGGTGTCAGCATCGGCGTGATCGTGGCGCTGGTCGCCGTCGTCGTGGTGGTGGGCAGCGTGATCCTGTGGAGCTTCTTCGGCGACGCGCTGTCCAACCGCTCGCACAAGGCCGCCGGGGGCTGCGTGGGCGGCAAGGAGACGGTCGCGGTGGTCGCCGACCCGTCGATCGCCGATTCGGTGCAACAGTTCGCGGAAAGCTACAACGCCACCGCCGGCCCGATCGGCGACCACTGCGTGGCGGTCAGCGTCAAACCGGCCGCCTCCGACGCGGTGCTCAACGGATTCATCGGCAAGTGGCCCGCCGAGCTGGGCGGACAGCCGGCGTTGTGGATCCCGGCAAGCTCGATCTCGGCCGCCCGCCTCGCCGGGGCCACGGCGCAGAAAACGATCACCGACAGCCGCTCGCTGGTGACGTCGCCGGTGGTGCTGGCCGTCCGGCCCGAGCTGCAGCAGGCGCTCGGCAACCAGACCTGGGCGGCGCTACCCGGGCTGCAGACCAACCCGAACGGGCTGGCCGGCGTGAACCTGCCGGCGTGGGGGTCGCTGCGGCTGGCCGTGCCGATGAGCGGCAACGGTGACGCCGCGTTCCTGGCCGGGGAAGCGATAGCGGCCGCCGCGGCGCCTCCCGGTAGCCCCGCGACGCAGGGTACCGGCGCGGTGCGCGCGGTGCTGGGCGCGCAACCCAAGCTGGCGAACAACTCGCTGACCGAGGCGATGGACATCCTGATCGGGCACCCTGACGCGGCGAGCGCGCCGGTGCACGCCGTGATCACCACCGAGCAGCAGCAGTTCCAGCGCGGCCAGACGCTGCCAAACGCCAAGGGCGCGTTGGCTTCCTGGATGCCGTCCGGGCCGGCGCCGGTCGCCGACTATCCCACCGTGTTGCTCAGCGGGTCCTGGCTGACCAAGGACCAGACCTCGGCGGCCAGCGAGTTCGCCCGCTTCATGCACAAGCCGGATCAACTCGCCAAGCTGGCCAAGGCCGGTTTCCGGGTCAACGGCGTCTCCCCGCCCAGCAGCCCGGTCACCTCGTTCCCGGCGCTGCCCGCGGCGCTGTCGGTGGGTGACGAGGCCATGCGCGCGACGCTGGCCGAGGCCATGGCCGCCCCGTCGAGCGGACTGGCCGCGACCATCATGCTCGACCAGTCCATGCCCGGCCAGGAAGGCGGCAAGTCCCGGCTGGCGAATGTGATTGCCGCACTTCAGGACAAGATCAGGGCGTTGCCGCCGACCGCCGTGGTCGGCCTGTGGACGTTCGACGGCCACGAGGGGCGTTCGGAGGTGCCCGGCGGCCCGCTCGGAGACCCGGTCAACGGCCAGCCGAGGTCGACGGCGCTGACGGCCGCGCTGGACAAGCAATACTCCTCGGCCGGTGGCGCGGTGTCCTTCACCACCCTGCGGATGATCTACCAGGACCTGCAGGCCAACTACCGCGCCGGCCAGACCAACTCGATCCTGGTCATCACGGCAGGCCCGCACACCGACCAGACCCTCGACGGCCCCGGCCTGCAGGACTTCATCCGCAAGAGCGCCGACCCGGCCAAGCCGATCGCGGTGAACGTCATCGACTTCGGCGGCGACCCGGACCGCGCAACCTGGGAGGCGGTCGCCCAGCTCAGCGGCGGTGGCTACCAGAATCTGGCCAGCTCGGCGTCCCCCGACCTCGCCGCGGCCATCAACGCCTTCCTGGGCTGAGGCCGGGGATAGGCTCGGGCACGGACCGGTAAGCGAAGGTTGCGGCGGGGTGTTCCGGCTCGGAATCCCAACTTGGCGCTAGGCTCGACCGAGGTTGATGCCACGGCCAACGCTATGGGGAGCGGTGCGATGGTTCGGGTCGGGCGCCTTCCTTCTCACCTGGGGAGGGTGACCTGCCAACACGCGCGTCCGCGAACACGGCCGGGGTGACGCTGCGAAAGGATGACCGCGACAGCAATGACGAATCTGGTTACTGGGCAAGCGCTTCCGGACATCGTCGTGACCGGGATCGCGATGACCACCGCGTTGGCCACCGATGCCGAGACCACCTGGAAGTTGCTCCTCGACTGCCAAAGTGGGATCCGCGAACTCGATGACCCGTTCGTGGAGGAATTCGACCTCCCGGTTCGCATCGGCGGGCACCTGCTCGAGGAGTTCGACAGCGAGCTGAACCCGGCCGAGCTGCGCAGGACGGGCTACCTGGCCCGAATGTCCGCCATCGTCAACCGGCGGGCCTGGGACCATGCCGGCTCGCCCGAGGTCGACCCCAACCGCGTGCTGGTGTCCATCGGCACCGGTTTCGGCTCCGGCGAGGAACTGGTCTTCACCCGCGACACCCTGCGCGCCCGGGGCGTGAAGGCGGTCTCGCCGCTGGCCGTCAGCAAGTACATGCCCGACGCGGCCGCCAACGCGGTGGGGCTGGAACGACGGGCCCGGGCCGGGGTGATGACGCCGGTGTCGGCGTGTGCGTCCGGTTCCGAGGCCATCGCCCGGGCCTGGCAGGCGATGGCGTTCGGGGAGGCCGACGTCGCGATCTGCGGTGGCGTCGAGACCAGGATCGAGGCGGTGCCCATCGCCGCCTTCGCGAACATGCGGATCGTGATGTCGACGAACAACGCGAATCCGGCCGGGGCCTGCCGCCCGTTCGACAAGGACCGCGACGGCTTCGTGTTCGGCGAGGCCGGCGCCCTGATGGTGCTCGAAACCGAGCAGCACGCAAAGGCGCGCGGGGCGCGCATCCTGGCCCGGCTGATGGGGGCCGGCGTGACGTCCGACGGCTACCACATGGTGGCGCCGGACCCGAGCGGCAACCGTGCCGGCCGGGCGATGACGCGCGCCATCCAGCTCGCGGGCCTCACGCCCGGCGACATCGACCACGTCAACGCCCATGCCACCGGCACCCAGATCGGTGACCTGGCCGAGGGCAAGGCGATCAACAACGCGCTGGGCAGCAACAAGCCGGCGGTGTACGCGCCCAAGTCCGCCCTGGGCCATTCGGTCGGCGCGGTCGGCGCGGTGGAGTCCATCCTGACCGTGCTGGCGCTGCGCGATCAGATCGTCCCGCCGACGCTGAACCTGGAAAACCTCGACCCGGAAATCGATTTGGACGTGGTGGCGGGCGATCCCCGGCGCGGCAACTACCGGTACGCCATCAACAACTCGTTCGGGTTCGGGGGCCACAACGTCGCCCTGGCCTTCGGCCGGTACTGACGGCTCGACCGCCGGACATGAGCATCGCCTTCACCCCCGACCCCCGGCTGTATCCGTTCCAGTCGCGCTGGTTCGACAGCTCACAAGGCCGCATGCACTACCTCGACGAGGGTGACGGGCCGCCGATCCTGCTGTATCACGGCAACCCGACGTGGAGCTTCCTGTACCGCAACATCGTCATCGCGCTGCGCGACCGGTTCCGTTGCATCGCACCGGATTACCTCGGGTTCGGCCTTTCGGATCGGCCGGCCGCGTTCGGCTACACGATCGAGGAGCATGCCCGGGTGGTCGGCGAGTTCGTCGACCATCTCGGCCTGGACGGCTACCTGACCATGGGCCAGGACTGGGGTGGGCCCATCAGCATGGCGGTCGCCGTCCAGCGTGCCGAGCGGGTGCGCGGCGTCATCCTGGGCAACACCTGGTTCTGGCCGACGTCGGAATTCACCACGAAGATGTTCAGCCGCGTGATGTCCAGCCCGCCACTGCAATACGCGATCCTGCAGCGCAACTTCTTCGTCGAGCGTTTGGTCCCCGCCGGAACCGCGCACCGCCCCAGCGACGCGGTGATGGCGCACTACCGCGCGGTGCAGCCCAACCCGGACGCCCGCAGGGGCGTCGCCGAGATGCCAAAGCAGATCCTGGCCGCGGGCCCGCTGCTGGCGCGGCTCGCCCGGGAGGTGCCGGACAAGCTGGGCACCAAACCCGCCCTGTTCGTCTGGGGCATGAAGGACTTCGCCTTCCGGCCGGGTCCCAACATCCCGCGCATGCGCGCGGCGTTCCCCGACCACGTCGTCGTCGAACTGCCCCACGCCAAGCACTTCATCCAGGAGGACGCGCCGGACCAGATCGCCGCGGCGATCGTCGAGCGATACGGCTAGCCGGTCAGGCGAACGCCTCCACCGGCGGGCACGAGCACACCAGGTTGCGGTCCCCGTAGGCGCCGTCGATGCGCCGCACCGGCGGCCATACCTTCGGCCGGAAGGCCTTGCCCAGCGGGTAGGCGGCCTCTTCACGCGTGTACGGGTGCTCCCAGTCGGTGACCAGCAGGCACTCGGCCGTGTGCGGCGCGCCCCGCAGCGGGTTGTCGTCGACCGGCCACTCCCCCGAACCCACCCGGTCGATCTCACCGCGGATGGCGATCATCGCTTCGCAGAAGGCGTCGACCTCGGTCAGCGTCTCGCTCTCGGTGGGCTCCACCATGAGCGTGCCCGCCACCGGGAAGCTCATCGTCGGTGCGTGAAAACCGTAGTCCGCCAACCGCTTTGCGACATCATCGACGGTCACGCCGGTGGACTTGGTGATCGGCCGCAGGTCCAGGATGCATTCGTGGGCGACCATGCCGTTCTCCCCGGTGTATAGCACCGGGAAGTACTCGTCGAGCCGGCGGGCGATGTAGTTGGCCGACGCGATGGCGGTCAGCGACGCCGCCCGCAGGCCGTCGGCGCCCATCATCCTGATGTAGGCCCAGCTGATCGGCAGGATCGAGGCCGAGCCGTAGGGCGCCGAGGACACCGGATGACCCTGCGGCAATTCCGGGGCGTGCGGGTGCCCGGGCAGGAACGGGGCCAGGTGCTCGCGCACCGCCACCGGCCCCACACCCGGTCCCCCGCCGCCGTGCGGGATGCAGAACGTCTTGTGCAGGTTCAGGTGGCTGACGTCGCCGCCGAACTTTCCGGGCCGGGCCAGGCCGACCAGCGCGTTGAGGTTGGCGCCGTCGACGTACACCTGGCCGCCGGCGTCGTGCACGGCCGCGCAGATCTCGGCGATGTCGTGCTCGTAGACGCCGTGGGTGGACGGGTAGGTGATCATCAGCGTGGACAGCTCGTCGCCGTGCTGAGTCACCTTGGCGCGCAGGTCATCCAGGTCGACGTCACCGTTGTCGTGGCAGGCCACCACGACCACCCGCATGCCGGCCAGCGCCGCCGATGCCGCGTTGGTGCCGTGCGCGCTGGACGGGATCAGGCAGATGTTGCGGTGCGGTTCGCCCCGGCTGGCGTGGTAGTCGTGGATGGCCAGCAGACCGGCGTACTCGCCCTGCGAGCCGGCGTTGGGTTGCAGCGACACGGCGTCGTACCCGGTGATCCGCACCAGCCAGGCCTGAAGGTCGCTGATCAGCCGGCGCAGCCCGGGCGTGTTGGACGCCGGGGCGAACGGGTGCTGGCGCGCGAATTCGGGCCAGGTGATCGGCTCCATCTCCGCGGCGGCGTTGAGTTTCATGGTGCAGGAGCCGAGCGGAATCATGCTGCGGTCCAAGGCGATATCCTTGTCCGCCAGCGTGCGCAGGTACCGCATCATCGCCGTCTCGGTGCGGTACTGCGTGAACGCCGGATGGGTCAGGAACTCCGACGTGCGGGTCGCGATGTCGACGCCTGCCGGCTCGGCCGCCGCGACCCCGAACGCCTCCAGCACCGCCGCCACGTGGGCGTCGGTGGTGGCCTCGTCGCAGGCGACCGAGACGTGGTCGGCGTCGACACGCCACAGGTTGACGCCGTTCGCCTTGGCCGCGGCCACCACCTCGTCCGCGCGACCCGGGACCTGGGCCAGCACGGTGTCGAAGAAGGTGGCGTGCACCAGCGCGTCGCCGAGCGCCGCGGCGATCGCCTCGGCGTGGGCGTGCACCCGGCGGGCGATCGCGGCCAGCCCGTCGGCGCCGTGGTAGCTGGCGTACATCGCGGCCATCACCGCCAACAGCACCTGGGCGGTGCAGATGTTGCTGGTCGCCTTGTCCCGGCGGATGTGCTGCTCGCGGGTCTGCAGCGCCAGCCGGTAGGCCGGGGAGCCGTCGGCATCCAGCGACACGCCGACGAGCCGGCCCGGCAGCTGCCGGGCGTGTTTGGAGTGCACGGACAGGTAACCGGCGTGCGGACCGCCGAATCCCATTGGCACACCGAATCGTTGGGTCGTGCCGAACGCGACGTCGGCACCGATGTCGCCCGGCGGCGTGATCAGCGTGCACGCCAGCAGGTCGGCGCCGATGGCGATGAGCGCGCCACGGTCGTGCGCCTGTTGCACCAGCGCGGCCCAGTCGGTGATCCGGCCGCTCGCGCCGGGCAGCTGCGTGATGACGCCGAAGAAGTCGCCGTCGGGCAGGCCCGCGCTCAGGTCGGCGGTGACGATCTCGATGCCCAGCGGCCGCGCCCGCGTCGCCAGCACGGCCGCGGTCTGGGCGAACAGGTCGGCGTCGACGGCCAGCCGGTTCGACGTGCCGCGGGTCGCGCGGTGCATCAGCGTCATGGCCTCGGCGGCCGCGGTGCCCTCGTCGAGCATCGAGGCGTTGGCGACTTCGAGCCCGGTCAGGTCGGCCACCATCGTCTGGAAGTTCAGCAGCGCCTCCAGCCGGCCCTGGCTGATCTCGGGCTGGTACGGCGTGTAGGCGGTGTACCAGGCCGGGTTCTCCAGCACGTTGCGCAGCAGCACCGGCGGGGTGAGCGTGTCGTAGTAACCCTGACCGATCATCGACACGGCCACCGTGTTTGCCTCGGCCATCGCCCGCAGCTCGGCCAGCGCCTCGGTCTCGGTGACGGCCGGCGGCAGCTCGTCCAGCCCGGGTGCCGCCCCGCCGCCGGTGAGCTTGTCGAGGATGCCGGCGGGGACGGCCTTGGCCGCCAGCTGGTCGAGCGAATCGACGCCGATGACGGCGAGCATGGTCGCGATGGCTTGGCCGTCCGGCCCGATGTGCCGGGCTGCGAAGGTTGATTGGTCGGGCACTGGCGAACTCCTACGGCGTCGACAAGGCAGAGGACGTGCGGTCCTCTCCCTCTGTCTTCACCCGATCGCCGGGCGCCTGAGAGATTCGGCGCGCGGGGTGCTGCCCGCGCGCCTTTCCCCATCGGCGGGTGCCGGGGATCGGCACCGCTTTCCAGAGGCATCGTTAACCCGCGCGGTCCGGGTGCCTGAGAGGTTAGCGGAGAGGTGTTGCTCCTTCGGCGTCCGTGACTGGCCGTCACGGAACTCTCCCGCACGAGTGCGATGCGTGCGCCAGTTTACCCGGCCGGGCGGCGCGGGTGCGCTTAACCGATCTTGCGGTCGCGGTGCTTGCGGCGGGACGCCAGCTCGTCTTCCGGCGCGGCGATGGACTCGCCCCCGTCGGCCCGCTCGCCGGGGAAGTCGGCGATCACCCCGGTGAGCTCGCGCATGGCGCCGGAGACGGCGATGCCGAACACGCCCTGCCCGCCCTGCAGCAGGTCGACGACCTCTTCGGCCGACGTGCATTCGTAAACCGTGGTGCCGTCGGAGAACAACGTGATGTTGGCCAGGTCCTGCACGCCGCGCTGGCGCAGGTGGTCGACCGCGACCCGGATGTTGTGCAGCGAGATCCCGGTGTCGAGCAGCCGCTTGACGATCTTGAGGACCAGGATGTCCTTGAACGAGTACAGCCGCTGGCTGCCCGAGCCCGCGGCGCTGCGGATCGACGGCACCACCAGCGAGGTGCGCGCCCAATAGTCCAGCTGGCGGTAGGTGATTCCGGCGATCTGGCAAGCGCTTGGGCCGCGGTAGCCCACCAGCTCGTCCGGCACGGAGTCGTCGGGAAACAGCCCGGGTTGCACGGGCGCTTCCGGCGCGGCGGTCGCGGTGTCAGCTAGGTCTAGCTGTTCTTGGCGTGGCTGCTCGCTCACGGTGCTTCCTCTCGCCGATCGCGCTATCGTTTCCAGCTGCGTCTCGTGGCTGGGTCGCAGCCACGTTTGCTCAGGCCCGAGTGCTAGAGAGCTTACGCTGTTCGATAGCTACCGCGCCCTTAAGTCGTGATCAAAGTATGGCCGCCGCCGGGCTAAGAGGGGGCGCTATCCGCCAGGCGTGTCGACATCCCGATGCCAGTTGAGACGCATCCGTGATGTCGGTGTCCAGGGTAGTACGCCCGCGGGGGCCTAGGTGGCCTTGAAATCGTCGGGCGACACGCTGTCGAGGAACTCCTTGAACTTCTCCACCTCGTCCTCGCGGACGGCGGTGCCGCCCTCTTCGTCGCTCTCGTCCGGGATGAGCAGGCCGGCCTGGGCCAGCACGGCCTCCTCGACGTAGATCGGGACGCCGACGCGCAGCGCGATCGCCACCGAATCCGAGGGCCGCGCCGACACCGTGATGTTGCGGTCGAAAACCAGGTCGGCGTAGAAGGTGCCCTCTTGCAGGTCGACGATGCGCACCTCCTTGAGCGAATGACCAAGCGCGGCAATCACATCCCTGATCAGATCGTGCGTCAGCGGGCGCGGCGGCTCGACGCCCTGCTGCTCGAGCGCGATGGCGGCGGCCTCCGATTGACCGATCCAGATCGGCAGGTAGCGGTCGCCGTCGGTTTCGCGCAGCAACAACACGGGCTGGTTCTGCGGCTGCTCCACGCGAATGCCGACAACACGAACTTCACCCATCTGTGTCTGCCCTCCGCATAGACCGCCGTTGTTCTTGGCGCAACGACGACGCCGAATTACCGCTGTGCCGCTGACAACCAAGCTATCGACGAAGTCTAGTCCTCAGCGATGGAGAACGTCGCGAACGGCCGATTTGATCAACGACGTGTGCAGGGTGATGGCCAGGGCGGCCACCTCACGCGCGAGGTCGTCGGCCCGATCGCGGGCGCCGGTCTTGCCGGCTTTGACTACCGGCCCGGCGATTTGGGCGATCAGGTCGGATTGCCGGTCGGCTGCCGAGCGGAACGCACGCAGGTGCCGCGGCTCGACACCGTACTCCGAAAGCGCCCGCGCGCACTGCAGGATGACGACGGCGTGTTCGTCGAAGAAGCCGCCGGGGCCGGTGGTGATCACGCCCGCCTTGAGCAGCGCCGTCAACAGATCGCCGTCGACGCCGGAGCGCTCCAGCAGATCCTCACGACTGAGCCGAATGCTCGACGGCGCCACCGCGGCCGCGTCGGACTTGGGCTCGGCGCCCGGCTCGTCGTCGGCCTCCCCGATTCCCGCCACCGAGACCAGGCGCGGCGCGGCGTAGGGCGAGCCGAACGGCGGCAGTTCGCCGTCGGGCTGGGCGTCCAGCTGCGCCCGAATGACCTTGAGCGGTAGGTAGTGATCGCGCTGCGCGGTCAGGATGAACCGCAACCTCGCGCAGTCGTACGCGGTGAATCTCCGATAGCCCGACGCGGCGCGCTGGGGCGTCACCAATCCCTCGGCCTCCAGGAAGCGAATCTTGGAGATCGTGACATCGGGAAAGTCCGGCCTCAACAGTTCCAGGACCGCCCCAATCGACATCCCGGCCAGTGCCGGGCTATCGGGTGCGCTCACTAGCCTCCGGATCCTCCATCCTCACCCTGCTTGGGCCCGGTCAGAAACACCAAGCGGAACTTGCCGATCTGCACCTCGTCGCCGTTGGCGAGCACCGCCGAGTCGACGGGCTCCCGATTGACGTAGGTGCCATTAAGGCTACCGACATCCACCACGTTGAATTCGTTGTTTTCCAACCTGAATTCGGCGTGGCGTCGACTGACGGTCACGTCGTCGAGGAAGATGTCGCTGTCGGGGTGCCGGCCGGCGGACGTGATGGGCTGGTCGAGCAGGAAGCGCGACCCGGCGTTCGGTCCCCGTTTGACGACCAGCAGCGCCGACCCCGCCGGGAGGCCTTCGACCCCGGATACCGCGGTCTCGGTGCCCGCCTGGGCGGGCGCGTCCAGTTCGTTGAGGAAGTCGGCCCGGAAGACGGAGGTCGTCTCCACCGTGACTTCGTCAGAGGTCTGGTCGTTGTCCATGTCCGTCACGCGCTGCTCCTCACTGGCCGCTGTGGCGTTGTTTGACCGGGCCGCTCGGCCGGCTGCTTACTGGGTTTATTCGCCCGGTACTGCCGATTACTAAGACGGGTGGGTTCGAGTGTCGATCTGTCGACGGTACCGCGCATAGGTCTGCAATGTGGCCCCCACCCGACGATCGGAAGACCGATTTTCCGCCTTTCCCCCGCCGGTTCGCCGCACCGCTCGCGGCTGGCAGGCAGATTAGCAATCCTCATTCGGTCAGTGTTCCGCGGTAGGCCTCGGCGTCAAGCAGGGACGAGATGGCCGACTCCAATGCGGCGACGTCGGACACCTCGACATCCAGCAACCAGCCCGCGCCGTACGGGTCCGAGTTGACCAGCTGCGGGCTGGCCTCCAGGTCGGCGTTGACCGCGGCGACCTTGCCCGAAACCGGGGCGTACAAGTCCGACACCGACTTGGTCGACTCGACTTCGCCGAACGATTCGCCCGCGGTCAGGTCGGCGCCGACGTCGGGCAGCTGAACGAAGACGACATCGCCCAGCGCCGACTGGGCGAAGTCGGTGATCCCGACCCGCACGGTGGCATCCCCGCTTCGGCGAACCCACTCGTGTTCGGCGGTGTAGTGCAAATCGGGTGGGATATCGCTCACGAGTAGTCCTGTTCTGTCGACCGAAGTGCTCACTTGACGGGCTGAGCGTATTGGTGCGGTTTTGGTTGTCGCAAGGTGGTCACGTCCACCCGGTCGGCCTGCCGGACGGACATGCGCGCGCCGACGCGCTTGATGCTGTCCTCGGCGCCGCCCGGGATGTTCATCGCCGCGGCCAGGGTGGGTGGATCGCCAATCGCCAGAATCGAATACGGGGGTGACAGGGTCTTGGTGTCGATGGTCAGCGAGCCAGGCATACCCGCCACCCAGGTATCTACACCCACACGCACCGACTGGTGCGCGTCGTTGATCTCCATCGCCTCCGCTCCGGCGGCCCGCAGTTCGTTGATGACGTCGAGCATCACCTCCGGCGCGACGCCGGGACCGGGGTCGTCGATGGTGACGGTGACCCCCGGCCCGGTGGCCCCCACCGCGCCGGCCAGGATGGACAGGGCCGCCAGCTTGGCCTGGGCGGCCGCAATCGCGGCCTGGTCGTTGTTGCCGGACGCTTGCAGCGAATTCAGTGTGTTCTGCAGTTCGCTCACTTCGGCGTTCAACGTGGCCTCGCGCTGGCGCAACGAATCCAGCAACACCAACAGGTCCGCCGGGCGCGCCGTCTCCAGCGAGTCGCCCGACTCGTTCTGGCGGACCTGCGTGACGATGGCGACGCCCAGCAGCAGGCACAACAGCGTCGCCAACGTTCCGAACGCGAACCGGGAGCGGCCGCTGCGGACCAGCCCCGACAGCCCCGTGCGGCGCACCGCGCCGATCTGCGGGCGCGGGCGGTTCGCCGGCAGCTCGTGGCGGCCATGGGGCGAACGGCTTGCCGCGTCAGCACTTTCGGGGGCGCCGTCTGGCGGATCTTCGCTCACCATCACGCCCCGAACAGCCGGCGCCGCAGCGCGGCGGCGTTGCCGAAGATGCGGATCCCCAACACCACGATGATGGCCGTGGACAACTGCGTGCCCACACCCAACTGGTCACCGACGTAGACGATCAGCGCCGCCACGAAAACGTTGAACACGAACGAGATCACGAAGACTTTGGGGTCGAAGATTCGTTCCAGGTAGGCGCGCAACCCGCCGAACACCGCGTCGAGCGCGGCGACCACCGCGATGGGCAGGTAGGGCTGGACGACCTCCGGCACGGCGGGGTGGAAAACCAGGCCGAGCACGATGCCGATCGCCAGCGCCGCGATGCCGATCATGCCCGATTTCCCGTCCGCGAGCGCCGGGTGAGCGGATGAGAGAGGACTTTTCTCACTGTGGCCCAATCTGTTTGGCGAACTTGATATCGCGGATCGATCCGGCGGGCAGTGTCAGCCCGTCGGCCGCGTCCACGGTGACGACGACGCCGTAGGAGACCTCGAGGAGTTTGAGGCGCTGCCGGCCGGAGCTCTCGTCGAAGGTGTCCCGCATCGCGCGGGCCGGCCCCACCGCGAGGATCGTGTACGGGCTGCTGGTGGGGTTGTTGTCGACCAGGATCGCCCCGCCGGCTTGCCGAATGGTCGCGTTGGGTCCGATGCGGACGCCGCCGACCGAAATCGCCTCGGCGCCACTGGCCCACAACGAGTTGACGACAAGCTGCAGGTCCCGGTCCAAGATGATCTGCCGGCTGCCGCTGACCCGCTGCTTGGACACGTCGGAAAGGTTGGGGCTGGCACCGGGATCCGTCACGATCACCTTCAGGCCGGGGCCGATGACCGCCCGGTTGGCCGCGGCCAGGCCGAGCGCGTCCAGACGCGCCAGCAGCCGCTGCCCTTCGGCGTCGTCGGCCAGCGCGCGGCGCTGCACGTCGTCGACGCGGGCGGACAGCTCGCTGCGCCGCTGGGCGAGCCTGGCGGCGGTGGTCTCGGTCGACCGCACGTTGCCCAGCAGGAGCTGCTGCGCCGAACGCACGCCGGGGGCGACCGAGCGGGCCTGCGCGACCGCGGCGGCGAAGACCGTCGCGATGAGCAGCGCCGCCAGCGCCTGCCACAGCCAGCCGAAGGCGCGTGCGCACGCCCCGGGCGGGTCGGCGTCGCGACGCCTTTCTGCGGCCGCGGCGTAACCGGGATCCAGGTGCTCCGAGAGCAGGGCGCGCAGCAGCGAGGGCACCGGAATCAGCTGCGGGCGCGACGCCACGTGGGCGCTGCGGCCGGCATTGGGGTCGTAGCCGCCGAGCAGGCGGTCCGGGTCAGCCATGCCGCGTCCTCTGGGGCCGGGAGGGCTCGTGTTTGAGCCTGGGCACCCGCCGGATGACCATGGTCATCTGCACCACGTACAGTGCGAACGCCCACAGGTAGGCGTACATGCCCCAGATCAGGAACGCCCAGCCGCAGGCCCCGACGACCCGGCTCCACAGCGCGTCCCAGGTCCCCAGCAGAACCAGCGGGAAGCCGGACATCAACGCGAACGTGGCGGCCTTGCCGATGTAGGTCACGGGCAGCGCGGACAACCCGCGGCTCCACAGCAGCGGCAGCGTCGCGGCCAGCAGCCCGTCGCGGGCCAGCAGGACGGCGACGAACCACCACGGCACGATCCCGCTCAGCGCCATCGTGACGGGAACGCAGATCATGTAGAGGCGGTCGACCGCCGGGTCGAGCAGGACGCCGAGCCGCGACGACTGGTCGAGCAGGCGGGCGATCTTGCCGTCGGCCCAGTCCGACGCGCCGCTGAACATCAGGATCCCGACCGCCCAGCCGTTGGCGTGCGCGAACAGCAGGGCGTAGACGAACACCCCGATGAGCACCAGGCGGATGACGCTCAGGGCGTTGGGCACCGTCAGCACCCGGTTCGGCGGAAGCTCCGGCTCCATGAGGCGTGACCTTAACGCGGGCGTATTGCGTTCCGTTAAACGGACCGACCCGGGCCCCGGCTTAGCGGAAGACCCCGGGCAGGCTCAGCGTGGACAGCGTGTCGTCGGACAGCGGGTTGTCGTTGACCATGTACGTCCACGTCGACGTCGGGCGGGCGAGCTTGGACAGGTCGAGGCCCTGCTCCTCCTCGAGCACGTTCGCCGTCTCAAAGGTCTGCTGCGCGGCCTCGATCGCGTCGGCGGCCAGCGACGCGAAAGCGTCGACCGCCAGCCGGTGGAACTCGTCGAGCGGGTTCTGCCGGCCCAGCGCGCGCAGGTGGATGCTTTCGCGGATGTCGGCCAAATAGGCCAGGTGGTCGGCCCAGCCGCGGTCGAGGTGATAGAGCATGATCTGCCGGCAGATCTTCTCCAGGCGGTCCTCTTCGATGTCCTTGGCCAGCCGCTTGTACCGCTTGGGCGCCAGTTCGGCGAGCTCCTCGCGCGCGGTTGCGGTGCGCAGCAACGTGTTCCGGCGATCGACGATGATGGCGCGCTGCTGGGCGATCAACTGGTTGTAGCGCCAGGTATTGGCGTGCACGTCGAGCATCCGGCCCTCGGCGACGCG
>NZ_LZIZ01000157.1:0-49529 GCF_001666915.1 Mycobacterium sp. E3339
GAAAGCCGGCCCGCGCGGCGCGGTCCCGCGCGGTCATGCGGGCGATGACGGTCGCCGCCCTCGCCGCCGGCAACGGGTGCCCCCGGAGCCGGCGCCGGTGAGGTGATTCGCCGTTCGGGCGCCCGGCGCAGGTACTCTGCAATCCATGAGGTGGACATGAACGATTCACGTCCCACCGACCGGTTCAGTCCCCCGTTGCCGGCGCAGGGCCCGTGGTACCCACCGCCCACCGATCCGGCGTACGCCGAGCAGGCGCCATACGCCCCCGCCTACGGCGGGCAGGTTCCGCCGTGGGCGCCGAACACGAACGACGCCAACACGACCAGGCAGCTGCCGGCGTATTGGCAACAGGACCTCCCCCCGTCGGGCGACCTGCCTTCGCAGGGCACGGGTTCCGCGCCCCCTGGAGGCCCGAAAAACCCACCGCGCTGGCTGTGGATCGTCGCCGCCGCGGCGGTGCTGCTGGTGGTCGCCTTGGTCATCGCCCTGGTGCTGGTCAACGACGCGATCAAGACCCAGACCGCCGTCCCGCCGCTGCCCGCCATGCCGGAGACGACCACGACGATGCCGAGCCCATCGCCGCGCACGTCGTCACCGCGCCTCCCGGCTCCGGTGCCGCCGAGCGCCGGCGCGCCCACGCCCACCGAGTCCACCGGGCCGGCCGCCATGCAGGACATCGTCTACAGCGTCGCCGGTGACGGCCGCGCGATCAGCATCATGTACGTCGACAGCGGTGACGTCATCCAGACCGAATTCAACGTCGCGCTGCCGTGGACCAAAGAGGTCAGCCTGTCCAAGTCGGCGGTGCACCCGGCCAACGTGACGATCGTCAACATCGGCCACAACGTCACCTGCTCGGTCACCATCGACGGTGTCCAGGTGAGCAAGCGAGTGGGTGTGGGGCTGACGATCTGCGACAGCAGGGGCTGAGCGCCCTACGACGGTTCGGCCGCGAGCGCGCCGCGCGCCGGAACCCGGACCGCCAGCATCGCCAACAGCCCGGCGGTCAGCACCAGGCAGATGCCGGCCAGCCCGGCGCGCACGGCGCCGAATACGTCCACGAATACGGAGAACAGCCACGGCGCGAGGAACGCGACCGCGCGTCCGGTCTTCGTGTACAGGCCGAACGCGACCCCTTCCCTGCCGTGCTTGGCCATCTGCAGCAACAGGGCGCGTGAGGACGACTGCGACGGGCCGATGAACATGCACAGCAGCAGGCCGCAGATCCAGAAGGCCACCGAGCCGGACAGCAGCATCAACGTCAGCCCCAGGGTGACGATCGCGGCCAGCGACCCGACGATGACGGGTTTCGACCCGATTCGGTGATCGACGAATCCCCCGGCGACCGCGCCCACCGCCGCCACCACGCTGGCCACCACCCCGAAGATGAGGACGTCGCCCTGCGAGATGCCGTACACGTTGACCCCCAACACGGCGCCGAAGGCGAAGATCGCCGCCAGCCCGTCGCGGAACAACGCGCTGGCGAACAGGAAGTACACCAGGTTGCGGTCGCGCCGCCATTCGGCGGCGACCTCCGTGACGAGCTTGCGGTAGCCGCCGAGCATGCTCGTCGGCTCGTGCACCTCGGTCGAATCGGGCAGCCGGTGCGCGACGAACAGCAGGGGCAGCGCGAAGATGGCCAGCCACGCCGCCGCGACCAGCATCGCCTCGCGGACGTAGAGGCCGTCGTGCAGGGACACGTGCAATAGCCCTCGGGTGGCATCCGGTCCGGAGCCCTTCCCGGAGATGAACCCGGTGTAGACCACGAGCAGGAGCAGGACGCTGCCGACGTAGCCGGCCGCCCAGCCCAGGCCGGAGATCCGGCCGGCGGTCTGCGGCGTCGAAAGTTGGCGCAGCATAGCGTTATACGGGACGCTGGCCAGGTCGCTACAGGCCGCCGTCGCTCCCATCAACACCAGCCCCGCCCACAGGTAGCCGGGGCGGTTATGGATGAAGAACATCCCGCACGTCAGCGCCACCGCCAGCGCGGTCAGCACGCCAAGTGCCACCCGCCTGCGGCGCGGCGACTCCACCCAGACGCCGACCGCCGGCGCCAGCAGGGCGACGGTCAACCCGGCGATGGCCGCGGCGCGGCCCAACCAACTCGCCGGGGTGGTGCCACCGGAGATGCCCACCCCCACGCTGCTGGTCAGATACACCGCGAACACGAAGGTGGCCACGATCGCGTTCAGTCCGGTGGAGCCGCAGTCCCACAGCGCCCACGCCACCACCCGCGATGGCACCGGCGTGAGTGAACGCGACGACGGCTGGGCCATGCCCGGCAGCCTATGTGCAGCTCACCCGCCGCGCCCAGCCGCGCTGCGCCCGCTGTCTACGATTGCCCTTATGCCGATCCCAGCTCCCAGCCCAGAGGCGCGCGCCGTCGTCACCGGGGCTTCGCAGAATATCGGCGAAGCGCTGGCCACCGAACTGGCCGCGCGCGGACACAGCCTGATCGTCACGGCGCGACGCGAAGACCTGCTCAACCAGCTGGCCGCCCGCCTGACCGATAAGTACCGCGTCGCGGTCGACGTGCGGCCCGCCGACCTGGCCGACCCGGGTGAGCGGGCGAAACTGTGCGACGAACTGGCGGCCCGGCCCATCTCGATCCTGTGCGCGAACGCGGGCACCGCCACGTTCGGTCCGGTTGCCACGCTGGACCCGGCGGGGGAAAAAGCCCAGCTGCAGCTGAATGTGCTGGGCGTGCACGACCTTACGCTGGCGGTGCTGCCCGGCATGGTCGAGCGCCGGGCCGGCGGCATCCTGATTTCCGGTTCGGCGGCGGGCAATTCGCCGATTCCCTACAACGCCACGTACGCGGCCACCAAGGCGTTCGCGAACACCTTCAGCGAATCGCTGCGCGGCGAGCTGCGCAACTCGGGGGTGCACGTCACGCTGCTCGCGCCCGGTCCCGTGCGCACCGACCTCCCCGATGACGCCGAACGCTCGCTGGTCGAACGGTTGGTGCCGGACTTCTTGTGGATCTCGACCGAGCACACCGCCCAGCTGTCACTGGATGCGTTGGAGCGCAACAAGATGCGCGTCGTTCCGGGTTTGACGTCGAAGGCAATGTCGGTGGCCAGTGGGTACGCGCCGCGCGCCATCGTCGCGCCGATCGTCGGCAGCTTCTACAAGAAGCTCGGCGGCGGCTAGCCCTACCTCTTGCGGCGCCGGCCGGTGCCGAAGATGCCTTTCACCGCTTCCCGGATGGCGGTGTTGATCCCGCTCTTCACGGTTGGGTTGCTGAGCACGTCCTCCCACAAGGCGGGCCCCTTGGGTTCCGCCGGCTGCGGCATCGGCGGGGGCGGCTCGTTCGCCGGGACCGGCGGGTAGTCCGACTGCGATTGCGGCCGCTGCGGCGCGCTCGGGGCACCGACATCGGGCGGCGGCGCCGCTCGTTGGGCCGTCTGGCCGTACTTCGCCTGCAGCGGACTGGCTTTCGCCGCCTTCGTGATCTCGTCGGTGCCGATCGAGGCCATCAACGAGCGCGGCACCCGCATCCGAGTCCACGCCACGGGCGTGGGGGCGCCCTTCTCGGAGAGCACAGTGACGACGGCCTCGCCGATACCAAGGGACGTCAGCGCCGACTCCAGGTCGTAGACATCGGTTTTCGGATACGTTCGCACGGTCTTGCTCAACGCCTGCTGATCGTCGGGCGTGAATGCCCGCAGCGCGTGTTGGATTCGGGCGCCCAGCTGGGAGAGCACGTCGTTGGGCAGGTCCGTGGGCAGCTGGGTGCAGAAGAACACCCCGACACCCTTGGAGCGAATCAGCTTCACGGTCTGCTCGACTTGTTCGAGGAAGGCCTTCGACGCATCGGCGAACAACAGGTGCGCTTCGTCGAAGAAGAACACCAGCTTCGGCTTGTCGACGTCGCCGACCTCCGCCAGCACCGCGAACAGGTCGGCGAGCACCCACATCAAGAACGTGGAGAAGATCACCGGGCGTAACGACTGACCGCTGAACTCGAGCAGCGAAACGATGCCGTTCCCCTGGGCATCGACGCGCAGCAGATCCTGGGGATCGAGCTTGGGCTCACCGAAGAAGGTGTCGCCGCCCTCGGCGGCGAGGTTCACCAGCGCCCGCAGGATGACCCCGGCGGTCGTCGACGAAACGCCGCCCAGGTCTTTGAGGTCGGCTTTGCCCGCGTCGCTGGCCAGGTGGCTGATGACTGCGCGCAGATCGTCCAGGGTGACCAGCGGGCGGTTGGCCTGCTGAGCCCAATGGAATATCAGACCCAGCGTCGATTCCTGAGTGGCGTTGAGCCCCAACACTTTCGACAGCAAAACCGGGCCGAAGCTGGCCACCGTCGCGCGCACCGGCACGCCCAATCCCCCGGTGCCCAGCGACAGGAACTCGACCGGGAACCCGGTCGGCGCCCAGTCGTCGCCGGTGTCTTTGGCGCGCGCGGCGGTCTTGTCGTTGGCCTCCCCCGGCCGCGCCAGACCGGACAGGTCGCCCTTGACGTCGGCCATCAGCACCGCGACACCGGCCGCACTGAGTTGTTCGGCGATCAGCTGCAGCGTCTTGGTCTTCCCGGTCCCGGTGGCGCCGGCCACCAGGCCGTGCCGGTTGATCGTGGCCAGCGGGATGCGGATCTGCGCGGTCGGGTCGGCCGCCCCGTCGACGACCACCGTGCCCAATTCGAGCGCCTGCCCGTCGACGGCGTAGCCGTTGGCGATCCGGCGCGCGGGTGTCTCCGCCGATTCGGTGCTCATCGTGCTGCGCCCTTCGAGTGGTTCGGCATGCAGTCCGGCACCGCTCACACTACTTCTCCGGCGGGGGCGACGGGCGGCGTGAGCGCCGCGGGGGCCTAGTGTGAGCGCTGTGCGTGACGAGTTGGTGTGGATCGACTGCGAGATGACCGGGCTGGATCTCGGCTCGGACAAGTTGATCGAGATCGCGGCCCTGGTCACCGACGCCGATTTGAACATTTTGGGCGACGGCGTCGACGTCGTGATCCACGCCGACGACGCGGCGCTGTCGTCGATGATCGACGTCGTCACCGAAATGCATTCGCGTTCAGGGCTGATCGACGAGGTGCGGGCGTCCACCGTCGACCTGGCGACCGCCGAGGCCATGGTGCTCGACTACGTGGGCCAGCACGTCAAGCAACCGAAGACGGCGCCGCTGGCGGGCAATTCGATTGCCACCGACCGCGCCTTCATCGCCCGCGACATGCCCGCGCTGGACTCGTTCCTGCACTACCGGATGATCGACGTCAGCTCGATCAAGGAGCTCTGCCGGCGCTGGTATCCGCGGATCTACTTCGGCCAGCCGGTGAAGGGCCTCGCCCACCGGGCGCTCGCCGACATCCACGAATCCATCAACGAGCTGCGGTTTTACCGCCGCACGGCGTTCGTGGCGCCGCCGGGACCGTCTACCAGCGAGATCGAGGCGGTGGTCGCCGATCTGGGCGGCGGCGACGGCGCATCGGGACCAATCGATTCGGCCCCGGAGCCACCGACCGGTTAGTATCGACGTCGCCGCTCGTTGGCGGCAATGGTGGCTGTAGTTCAGCTGGTAGAGCACCAGGTTGTGATCCTGGATGTCGCGGGTTCGAGCCCCGTCAGCCACCCCAATCGGCTGGGAGGCGTTGCCTTCCCGCCCGCTCGGGTCCTCGACGACCCACGCGTTTGCACCCGTGAGCGGAAGGGACAGCGGGCCGTGCCGCCGAACCCACAGATCCGAGCAGCCGTCGCGGTCTGCGCCGTGTTGCTCGCGGGCTGCGGCGGGGCCAGCCACCCGGCGGCCACCGTCACCTCGACCCTGCCCGCGGAGACCAAGACGGTGACGGTGACCGTAACCCCGCCGCCGCCGCCCGGTCCGAAAACGACCATCGAGTCGGACGGCACGTTCATCGTCGGCACCGACATCGAACCGGGCACCTACCGCAGCGCCGGCAAGAGCGGGTGTTATTGGGCGAGGCTGCGCAGCCTGAACACCAACGACGTCATCGACAACAACGTCAACGACGGTCCCCAGGCGGTGCAGATCCTGCCGACCGACCGGGCATTCATGACCAGAAACTGCGGGGTCTGGCAGAAGGTCGGCTGACGCCTCAGGTGTTGGCGTTGCCCGCTTTCCACTGCGGCCAGGGGACGTTCCAGTCGCCCAGCCCCTCGGTGCCCGGCAGCGTCGACCCCACGGTGTTGATGACCTCGACGATGTCGCCGCTCTTGCTGTGGTCGTAGAACCACTCGGCGTTGCTGGGGCTCACGTTCAGGCAGCCGTGGCTGGTGTTGGTGTGCCCCTGGGCGCCGACCGACCAGGGCGCGGAGTGCACGAAGACGCCGCTGTAGGACATCTGGGTGGCCCAGTCCACCTCGGTGCGATATCCGTTGGGCGAGTTGACCGGAACGCCGTAGGTGGACGAGTCCATGATGATGTGCTTGAACCGCCCACCGATGATGTAGAAACCGTTCGCGGTTGGCGTGCTGTCCTTGCCCATCGACGTCGGCATCGTCTTGACCACTTCGCCGTTGACGCGCACGGTCACGGTCTTGGTGGTGTCGTCGGCGGTCGAAATGACCTCGTCGCCAATGGTGAAGTGGGTCTTGACGTTGTCCTCGCCGAACATTCCGTCACCCAGGTCGACGCCGTAGGTGTTGACCGCCACATCGATGGCCGTGCCCGATTTCCAGAAATGCTCTGGGCGCCAACGCACTTCGCGATTGTTGAGCCAGTAGAACGCGCCCTCGACCGGCGGGTTGGTGGTGATCTTGATGGCCTTCTGCGCCGCGGCGCGGTCCGCGATGTTCTCGTCGAACCGGATCGCCACCGGCTCACCGACGCCGACGACCTCGCCGTCGCCGGGGGCGACGTAGGGCATGGTCAGGTGGGCGGGTGAGCTGGTCTGGAAGGTCATCTGCCTACTCGCCGCGCCGCCCATGCCCAGCGCCTTGACGCTCAGGGTGTAGCGGCGGTTGTAGCCGAGTTGGTCCGTGGTGGACCAGCGCAGCCCGTCGGGGCTCAGCTGGCCGCCGATCGACTTGCCGTTCTCGTTGACCATGGTGACCGACGCGAGGACGCCGTCGGCGACGCTGACGGTCACCGGCGCATCGACGGTGACGCCGACGGCGCCGTCGGTCACTGAGGCGGTGAGCTTCGGCACCAGCAGGTCGGCGAAGGGGGTGCCCTTGTCGAAGATCACTTTCGCCGGCGCCGCGGTGTGGTTGCCACCGCAGGCAACGCCGAACACAGCAACCGAAGCGATCGCGGCAGCCAGCCACGATCGTCGTCTGCGCAAAGGCGTCATCGAGTGACCTTCCACGAATTTGATCCCGTTGGTCACCGCTGACCAGAAACAGTGCATGCATTGTAATGCGTTTTGTGTGTTCGCATGCCGACCTTGACAGCTGCGCGATCAGGTGTCACGCGCCGGCGCGCTCAGGCCGGTTGGCCGACCCTGTCGCGGAGTTCCGCTTCACCCGTCTCGAAGCGTTCCCGCAGCCTCTGCAGCGGTTTGGGCGCCCACCACGTCCACCGACCGAGCAGGTGAAGGAACGCGGGCACCAGGACCATCCGCACCAGCGTGGCGTCGGCCAGCACGGCCAGGGTCAGCCCGACGCCGAGCATCCGCATGAACGACACGTGCGCGGGAATCAACGCGGCGAACGAAATCGACATCACCACGGCCGCGGTGGTCACGACCCGGCCGATGCCGGCGATGCCCAGGGCCGTGCTCTCGTCCGTGGCGGCACGCGCCTCGGCCGGCGTCGGCGGCGTCTCCTGACTCGCCTGCGACGCGAGCCAGTATTCGTGGATCCGCGAGACCAGAAACACCTCGTAGTCCATGGCCAGACCGAACGCGATGCAGAACAACAACACCGGGATGTTGGCGTTCAACGTCCCGTTGGGGGTGGTCCCCAAGGCGCCGAGGTTGCCGTCCTGGAAGATCCACACCATCGCCCCGAACGCGGCCGTCAGCGACAGCAGATTGCACGCCAGCGCCTGCAGGGGCAGCAAGGCGCTGCCGGTCAGCAAGAACAGCAACGCGAAGGTGATCAGGGCGATCAGCCCGAACACCACGGGCAGCCGCTTGGTGATCGCGCCGACGCTGTCGCGGTTGATCTGCGCCAACCCGGTCATCTCGACCGCCCGCCCCGCGGGCCCGGCGACCTGGTGCAATCGGTCGAGCTGGGTGTTCGAGGCCGCCGAGTAGAGCGGCGCGCTGCTGGCCACGGTGAGGAACGCGGTGCCGTTGGCGGCGCCGGGGGGCCCGGCGGGCGGGCCGACCCGGCTCCCGGCGACGAACGTCCCGGTCGGTGCGGTGACCGCGGACACGCCGGAAACCCGGGACAGCTCGGCGGCGTAGTGATCCAGATCCGCGGGGCCCACGCCGCGGGCGTCGGGCACGACGACGGTGACCCCGTTGCCGAACCCGTTGGCGAAGTCGTTGTCCAACATGTCGGCGACCTGGCGCGCCGACGCCGACCGCGGCAGCACGCGCTCGTCAGGGAACCCCCACTTCACGCCCAAAAACGGCACCCCCAGCAATAGCAGCAACGCCACGACGCTCAGGCCGACCGGCATGGCGTGGCGGACCACGTACCGGGTCGACCGGTACCAGAACTGCTCCTCGAGCGGTTTGTGCGCGTGGTCGCGGAACGACCGCCGCCCGTGCAGGATGCGGTGCAGCACCCGGCGGCCGTCCAGCGAGTCCAGCCGGGGACCCAGCAGCGCGATCGCCGCCGGGGTGACCACCACCGCCGCGACCGCGACGATGACCGCGGTGACCACGATCGTGTAGGCCGACGACTTGAGGAAGTACATCGGGAAGACCGCCATCACGGCCATCGACAACCCGACGGTGGTGGCCGAGAACAACACCGTCCGGCCGGCGGTGGCCATGGTCCGCACGAGCGCGCGCTCGCGGTCGCCGCTGCGCGCCAGCTCCTCGCGGAAACGGCTGATGATCAGCAGGTTGTAGTCGATCGCCAGGGCAAGCCCCATCGCGATGCTCAGGTCCAGTGCGTAGGTCGACACGTCGGTCGCGAAGCTGATCAGCCGCAGCACCGACATGGTGCAGACGATCGCGAGGGTGCCCAGCACGATCGGTAGCGCGGCCGCCACCACGCCGCCCAGTACCCAGACCAGCACCGCGAAGCTGAGCGGGATCGCGGTGGATTCCATCAAGAGCAGGTCGCGCTCGTTCTGGTCGTTGATCTGGGCATACGCCACCGCCATGCCCCCGGCGCGCACGGTGACACCGTCGCGGTCGTGCACCAGTTTGTCGGTGAGCCGGCTGGCGTATTTCTGGGCGTCGTTCTCCCCGCCCTTCAGGCCGGCCACCACCAACCCGGATTTTTGGTCCTTGCTGATCAGTTGGGCGGCGGCCTGCGGCGACGACGTCCACGCCGAGGACACGTTCAACACCCACGGCGATCGGCGCAGGTGGTCGACGATGTCCAAGCCGACCCGCCGCGCCTGATCGCTTTGAGCGCCGGCGGGGGCGGTTACCACGATCAGCATTTGCTGATCCGTTTGGTTGAACTTGTCGCGAAGGACGCCGGACGCCCGGGCGGATTCCGAAGTCGGGTCCTGAAAGCCGCCGCCGGACAAACTCTTGATCACCGGCAGACCGAAGATCGCCGCTCCCACCAGGACCAAGACCGCAACCGCGATGATGCGGCGCGGCGCGGCGATGGCAAGTCGGGTGATCGCTTGCAGCATCTTCGGTCCCTTCGGTAGGAATCCCCCGGCGTATCCCTATACCCGAACGCGACGACCTGACCCATATGCAGTTGGGACGGCGGCCATGTTTGGTTGTCCACCGCTCGGGTATCGGACTCAAAGGGGCACCCTCAGTACGGCATTCGCTCTGCGGAGCGCCGGTTCGGCTGGGCTATAAGCGGATTGGATGAGCCTTGAACTCGAAAAACGACGCCATCAGCATGCGACATCCAACCGAAGACGACCTGGCCGCCGTTTACGAAAATCAGGCCCGCACGTTCGGCGATCCGGTCGACCCACGCGGCATCGAGGCGTGGAAACGCCGCGTCGACGTCGACGACATTCTGGTGGCCGAGGACGTCTCCGATGCCCAACAGCCATTCCTGGTGGGCACGTCGATCATCTATCCCACGCAGCTGACAGTGCCGGGCGGCGCGAGCCTGCGATCCGCGTGGCTAACAATGATCGCCGTCGCGTCCACACATCAGGGCAAGGGCGTGTGGGGACATCTCAGCGCCGAGGGGCTGGGCATCCTGATCGAGCGGGGCTATCCGATCGTCTTCGGCGTGCCGACCCAGACCGCGATGTACGACGGCTTCGGCGCCGGCGTGGGCAGTTACCTGCGCAGCTACTCGATCGACCGCCGGTTCGCCAAGCTGCGGACGCCGCCGAAGGAGATCCGCGCTCGGGAGATCACCGCCGCGGAGGCGAAAAGCCACCTGCCGGAAATCTACGAACGATGGTGTGCCACAACGAATGGCGCGGTCGCCCGGGACGAGGCGTGGTGGGCGGATCACCTGCTAGACCTGCCGACGCAGCGAGGCAACGGGACCGCGCTGAACTACACGATCCACCCGGACGGCTTCCTGACCTACCGCGTCGTCGGTGAGGCGGATCACGGCTACCGGCCGCCACTGGGCACCGTGGTGGTCGAAGACTTCTGCCCCATCACCGACGAGGCCCACACCGAATTACTGCAGACGTTGCTCGTCCTGGAGATGTTCAACACCGTCGAGATCGACCTGCCTGTGGACGACCCGCTGCCTCTCAAGCTCACCGACCCGCGGGCCGCCGAAACCACCGGCGTCAGCGATTTCCTCTGGGTGCGCATCAACGACGTGCCCGAGGTGCTTGGCACCCGCGCGTACGCCGCGGATATCGAGCTCGCACTCGAGGTCACCGACCCCCTCGACCTGGCCGGCGGCCGGTTTCTCCTGCAGGCCCGCGACGGCGTGGGGAAATGCACCCCGCACGACGGGCCCACCGACGTCAAGATCGGCCTGGCCGACCTGGCCACGATTTACCTGGGCGCGCACCCCGCCTCCGAGCTCCTGCGAGCCGGCCGGATCACCGAAGAGCGCCCGGGTGCAATCCTGGACCTGGATGCCGCCTTCAGCACGGATCGCGCGCCTTACTGCGGGACGCTTTTCTGAGAGACGTTGCGCCGCAGTCGCTTCCGCCGCTCGGCGGCGCCGACGCCCCCGCGGGCCCTCCCGGGTGGCTACCGCACGACAAATCGCGGGATTTCACTCCGCGGCAGGACCCTGTTATTGTCGCGTACGCGGTCTCGGCCGTCGAAAGCGCCGTTAGCTCAGTTGGTAGAGCAGCTGACTCTTAATCAGCGGGTCCGGGGTTCGAAACCCTGACGGCGCACCATTGAACGTTTAGGGCGGCCGCCGACCGCCCCATTTTTTCGGCCTGATTTGCCCGCCGCGCGGCCGATCCTGCCGGTAGCTTCTCCTTCACAGCGATTGCCCCTGGAAACGAGCCGCGTCGAAGGAGCTGCAATGGGGTTCATCCAGCCGAATCTGCCCGTCGTCGACGTGGCCGAATGGAGCAAGCAGACGCGCGCGCAGCGGATCGTGCCGATGGTGCGCCACATCGCCGAGAACGGCTTCGGCACCCCGCTGATCATGCACGTGATGTATGGCGTGAAGATCGCGCTGTACATCCTCGGCGGCTGGGTGTTCGGGTGGTGCACGACCGGCATCGGCAGCTTCACGGGCGTCGCCGCGTGGTGGTCGGAACCGATCGTGTTCGAGAAGGCCGTGCTGTACACGATGCTGTTCGAGGTGATCGGCCTCGGCTGCTGCTTCGGTCCGCTGGCCGGCCGGTACTTCCCGCCGATGGGCTCGATCCTGTACTGGTTGCGGCCCGGCACCATCCGCTTGCCGCCGTGGCCCGAACGGGTGCCGCTGACCAAGGGCAGCGTCCGCAGCCCGATCGACGCGATGCTTTACGGCGCGCTGCTGGTGCTGCTCGCCATCGCGCTGTTGTCCGACGGAACCGGCCCAATCCCGGCCCTGCACACGAACATTGGCGTCTTGGCGCCCTGGCACACCGTCGCGATCCTGGCCGTGCTGGCCGTCGTCGGCTTGCGGGACAAGGTGATTTTCCTGGCCGCCCGCGGCGAGGTCTACGCGCCGCTGGCTTTGGTTTTCCTGTTCGCCGGGGCGGACTCCATCATCGGGGCCAAGGTCGTCTTCATGGTGATTTGGCTCGGGGCGGCCACCTCAAAACTCAACCGGCACTTCCCGTTCGTGATCTCGACGATGCTGGCGAACAACCCGTTCATCCCCTCCGGCGCGCTCAAGCGGTCGATGTTCAAGCGCTATCCGGACGACCTGCGGCCCAGTGCGCTCGCGGGATTCATCGCGCACTTCTCCACCGCCGTGGAAGGCCTGGTGCCGCTGGCGCTGCTCTTCTCGCACGGCGGCTGGCCGACCGCCGTCGCCGCGTTCGTGATGATCGTCTTCCACCTGAACATCCTGCTGGCCTTCCCGATGGGGGTGCCGCTGGAGTGGAACGTCTTCATGATCTTCGGGGTGCTCTCGCTGTTCGTCGCGCACGCATCCCTCGGGCTGTCCGACCTGGCCAACCCGGTGCCGGTGGCGATCCTGTTCGTCGTCATCGCCGGCGTCGTCGTCGTCGGAAACCTCTACCCCCGCAAGGTGTCCTTCCTGCCGGGCATGCGGTATTACGCGGGCAACTGGGACACCACCGTGTGGTGCGTGAAGCCGTCGGTCGACGACAAGTTCCGGACCGGCTCGCGCGCGCTGGGGCCGATGCAACACCTGCAGCTCGAGCGGCTGTACGGCTCCAAGGAAGAGACCCTGGTCCCGCTGCACCTGGCCATGGCGTTCCGCGGGATGAACACCCACGGCCGCGCGCTGTTCACCCTCGTGCACCGCGCGCTGGCCGACTACGACGAGGACGACTACAACCTGTGCGAGGGCGAGGTGCTGTGCGCGATGGTGCTGGGCTGGAACTTCGGCGACGGGCACATGCACAACGAATGCCTCATCGAGGCGCTACAGCGGCGCTGCAACTTCCAGCCCGGCGACGTTCGGGTGGTGATCCTGGACGCGCAGCCCATCCACCTCCAGCGGCAGGAGTACCGGCTGGTGGACGCGGCGACCGGCGAATTCGAACGCGGCTACGTCGAGGTCGAGGACATGGTCACGACGCAGCCCTGGGCCGACGACCTCCCGGTGCACGTTCAGAGCGGCACGGGCGCCGGCATGACCTGAGGGGTCAGCGGTTGCGAACCCGGTGCACCACGACCACGACCACCAGGACGCCGAACCCGGCCAGCGAGACGGTCACCGCGGGCTTCTTGACGAACTCGACCACCTTGACCTTCAGGTCGTCGGCCAGGCGGCGCGGGTTGGCTCGCACGGCCAGCGAGTCGACGGTCGCCGCCAGCTGGTCGCGAGCGACGTCGATGTCGCGCTTGATGGCCTCGGGGTCCCGGTCCGCCACGTGTCTGTCCTCCCAATCGGCCTGATGCACCTGAGGCACTACCCTAGATCAGCTGGCGATAACCCCAACGCTCCGGTGAACAGAAAGGGGCCCAGAATTGGCCGAGACCACGCGGCTTGCGCCGGGTGACAAAGCGCCCTCCTTCAGCCTGCCCGGCGCCGACGGCAACACGGTGTCGCTGTCCGACTACAAGGGCCGTCGCCTCATCGTGTACTTCTACCCCGCCGCGTCGACGCCGGGCTGCACCAAGCAGGCCTGCGACTTCCGCGACAACCTGCACGAACTGAGTGACGCCGGCCTCGACGTCATCGGCATCTCCCCCGACAAGCCCGAGAAGCTGGCCAAGTTCCGCGACGCCGAGAAGCTGACGTTCCCGCTGCTGTCGGATCCCGACCGCAAGGTGTTGACGGCCTGGGGCGCCTACGGCGAGAAGCAGATGTACGGCAAGACCGTGCAGGGCGTCATCCGCTCGACGTTCGTGGTCGACGAGAAGGGCAAGATCGCCGTCGCTCAATACAACGTGAAGGCCACCGGCCACGTCGCCAAGCTGCGCCGCGACCTGTCAGTCTGAGCCGCCCCCGGTTACGCGGCGCACTGCGCCAGGCCGGCTTCACCCGTGCCCGTCGTCGACTTGGTGTCCTTCACCGTCCCATTGACCGTGATCGTGCAGGTCGTCTTCTGGCCGGTCGGGTTCGCGGCGACGGTGAGCACCGCCGCGGGACTGGTGTCCTTGCTGGTAAACGAGATCGACCACGGCACAGGCTGATTGGTCACCATCTGCAGGGCGCCGGTCGCGTCGATGTACGACACCGCCGCCAACGGCGCGTCCGAGGTCACGGTGTACACCACCGCATCGCCCGGCGCGGCGAGTGCACCCGGCGCAGTTATCGCTGACGCCAACAGTGCGGAGGCCGCAGCGATTTGTGACTTCATAAGTACTCCCTTCTGCCGCCCCCGCTGACGCGTACTCTGCGCCAACGCCGGAGCTTCGGCAACTTCTACACCGGTGTGCACGTCAACCAGGTTGAGATCGGTAGCGCGAGCGAACGCCGAAAATTTCGCCAGCGGTGCGCTTCGGCGTGCGGCACAATCAGCAACGAAAGGACCATCAGATGAACGCACCTCGCTCTTTGCGGCGGGTCATTGCAGCCGCGCTGCTTTCGGGCGGCGTGGCCGTGGCCGGCATGGGTTTGGCCGCACCCGCCGAGGCCGGCCCGTCGTATTGGCACTACTGCCCGGGCCAGAAGTGGGGATACACGGTTCCGATACCCCCGGGATTCGACCTGAGTGTGTGCCACTGGTTCGCCGTAACCGTTGAGAACGGCCCGTCGGGCCCGGTGTATCACTTCGCGGAAGCCGATCCGTCCCAGGTTCCGCCCCCGGCGCCGGGCTTCCCCTGGCCGTGACGGCTTGATGCGGCCCTTGCCGGCAGACCGTTGCGCTGCACACCGCGCGAAGCGGATCATCTAGCCGTGGACGCGGACGACCCCGAGCAATACATTCGCAAGCTCGAGCATGGCGCCGGCCAGGGCAACGGGTCCACGCCGCAGCCGTTCGGCACGGCGAACGACGGGCAATCCGGCGGCCTACGCGCATTCGCGGATTTCGTGAAGTCACTGAACACGCCGCGGGGCAAGGTGATCTTGGGAGCGTGCTCGGTCGTAGCGGTGTTCGCGATCGGGTTCTTCTTGAGCCACTCCGGCACCACCGTGCAGGGGAACCTCGTGATGATCAATAGCGGCGCGAGGGACAAGATCGACTGCAACAACGGAAACCTGAAGCTGGACGGCGACAACAACAACTACACGGTCACCGGCCACTGCAAGAGGCTCGAGGTCTTCGGCAGCGGGAATCGCGTCGCATCCGACAGCGCCGACACCATCAGCGTCTTGGGCAACGACAACGCGGTGACCTACCACTCGGGCTCACCGAGGATCGAGAAGACGGGAAACAACAACGCCGTATCTCAGCGGCCGTAACCGGTTGATACACGGGCGCCCGTCAGCCCAGGTTGGCCAGCAGTAGGGCCTCGGCGATCGCGGCGCGTTCCAGCACGCCGAGGTGCAGGCTCTCATTGATGCTGTGCGCCTGGGTGTTTGGGTCCTCGACGCCGGTGACCAGGATTTTGGCTTGCGGGAAGGCCTCGGCGAACTCGGCGATGAACGGGATGGAGCCGCCCATCCCCATGTCGATGGCATCGGTACCCCACGCCTGCCGGAACGCGGCGCGCGCGGCGTCGTACACCGGGCCGCTGGCGTCGATGGCGTAGGGCTCGCCGACATCGCCACGGGTGACGGTCAGGCGCGCGCCCCACGGCACGTGCTCGTGCAGGTGCGACGTCAACGCGTCCAGATGCGCCGCGGCGTCGCCGCCGGGCGCGACCCGCATGCTGATCTTCGCCCGGGCCCGCGGGATGAGCGTGTTCGACGCCTTCTCGACGGGCGTGGTGTCGACGCCGATCACGGTGATCGCCGGCTTGGCCCACAGCCGCTGCGGCGCCGAACCCGAGCCGATCTCGGCCACCCCGTCCAGCAGTCCGGAGTCGGCGCGCACCCGCTCGGGTGGGTAATCCACCGGGGCAGCGGTGCTTTCGTGCAGGCCGGCCACGGCCACGTTGCCGTCGTCGTCGTGCAGGCTGGCCAGCAGCCGCACCAGGACGGTCAAGGCGTCGGGCACCACGCCGCCCCAGATGCCGGAGTGCAGCCCGTGGTCGAGCGTGGCGACCTCGACCACGCAGTCGACCAGGCCCCGCAGCGAAACCGTCAGCGCCGGAACGTCGGTGCTCCAGTTGTCGGAGTCGGCGATGACGATCACGTCGGCGGCGAGCGCCTCGCGGTGGGCGGCCAGCAGCCGGCCCAACGACGGCGAGCCGGATTCCTCCTCGCCCTCGACGAAGACGGTCACGCCGACCGGGGGTTGGCCGCCGTGCGCCCGGAATGCAGCCAAATGCGTTGCGATGCCGGCCTTGTCGTCGGCACTGCCGCGGCCGTAGAGCCGCCCGTCGCGTTTGGTGGGCTCGAAAGGCGGCGACGCCCACTGGCCGGCGTCGCCCTCCGGCTGGACGTCGTGGTGAGCATACAGCAGCACGGTCGGCGCGCCCGGGGGTGCGGGATGGCGCGCGATGACCGCGGGCGCGCCGCCCTCGCTGACGATCCGCACGTCACCAAAACCGGCCTGTGACAACAGCTCCGACACCGCCCGCGCGCTACGGTGCACTTCGTCGCGCCGGGCGGGGTCGGCCCACACCGATTCGATGCGTACAAGGTCTTCGATGTCGCGGCGCACCGCCGGCAGCACCTCGCGGACGCGCTCGACAAGATCGCTCATGCCCTCGAGGCTATCGTCCCGTAGACCGTCCAGCGTCACGCCAGCGTGACGCTGGACGTCGAGCGTTACGCCAGCATGACGTTCAGGGCGTCTCCAGGATCGCCACCGCGGCCGCGGTGTCCCCCTCGTGGGTCAGCGACACATGGATCGTCACGTCGGCCAGATGCTGGGCGATGTCGCCGCTCAGCCGCACCCGCGGCCGCCCCCACATGTCGGTGACCACCTCGATGTCGCGGTGGATGTCCTCTGGCAGCACGGGTCGCTGCGCGAACCGGGATCCCGACCAGGCCTTGATCACCGCCTCCTTCGCGGCCCAGCGGGCCGCCAGGTGACGCGCCGCGAACGAACTCTTGTCCGAGGCGTCGCGGCGCTCACCCGGCGTGAACGTCTCGGAGAAGACGGTTCCGGGCTGGTCGACCTGCTCGGCGAAATCAGGGATGGAGACGACATCGATCCCCACACCGACAATTCCCATGGCAGGCCAGGCTAACGGACGACCTCGTAGGCGTCGTCGTCGCCCAACCGGGACGCCGGGTTCAGCAGCATCGCCGCCTCCTGGCGCTTCTCCGGCACGTCGTGGTTGAAGCGACGGTCCGCCGGCCGCTCGTACATCGGCGCACCGCCGGCGATGGCCGAGGCCAACCGCCGCTGACCGGCCAGCAGCCGCGCCTCGGCGCGCCGCTGGTAGTCCGCGCGCTGCTGCGGGTCCAGGGCGGCGATGAACGCCTGCGGATGCACCAGCGCCACCAGCCCGGACACGTGGCCGAACCCGAGGCTGGTCAGCATCCCGGCCTTGAGCGGGAACTTGTCCCCGAGCCGCAGCGTTTCGCGCACCCAGACGAAGTGCGCCGAGCCGGCCAGTTCGTCGTCGACGCAATCCAGGCTGCGGTTCGGCGGGATGACCCCGTCGCGCAGCATCTGGCACAGCCCCATCATCTGGAACACCGCCGCCCCGCCCTTGGCGTGGCCGGTGAGGCTCTTCTGCGACACCACGAACAGCGGCGCACCCTCGGAGCGGCCCAGCGAGTCCGCCAGCCGCTCGTGCAGCTCGGTCTCGTTGGGATCGTTGGCCAGGGTCGAGGTGTCGTGCTTGGAGATCACCGCGACGTCGTCGGCGCCGACGCCGAGCTTGGCCAGCGAGCGCGCCAACTGCGAGTCCTTGCCGCCGCGGCCGGCGCCCAGCGCGCCGAGCCCGGGGGCCGGGATCGACGTGTGCACCCCGTCGGCGAACGACTGCGCGTAAGCCACCACGGCCAGCACCGGCAGGCCCATCTTCAGCGCCAAGTCGCCGCGCGCCAGCAGGATGGTGCCGCCACCCTGCGCCTCGACGAAGCCGAGCCGGCGCCGGTCGTTGGGCCGGGAGAACTTCGCGTCGTCGATGCCCCGGCCCCGCATCATGGAGGTGTCGGCGGTGGCGGCCATGTCACCGAAGCCGATGATGGCCTCGAGCGTCAGGTCGTCGAACCCGCCGGCGACCACCAGCTCGGCCTTGCCGAGGCGGATCTTGTCGACGCCTTCCTCGACCGACACGGCCGCGGTGGCGCACGCGCCGACCGGGTGGATCATCGCGCCGTAGCTGCCCACGTAGCTCTGAATGACGTGCGCCGCAACGACGTTCGGCAGCACTTCCTGCAGGATGTCGTTCGGCTTGTTCCGGCCGAGCAGGTTGCCGTGATACATGGTCTGCATCGACGTCATGCCGCCCATGCCGGTGCCCTGGGTGCTGGCCACCAGGCCCGGGTGCACCCACCGCATCAGCTCGGCCGGGGTGAATCCCGACGACAGGAACGCGTCGACGGTCGCGACGATGTTCCACAGCGCCACCCGGTCGGTCGAGCTGGCCATGTCCTGGCTGATGCCGAACACCGTCGGGTCGAACCCGGTGGGGATCTGCGCGCCGACGACCCGCGACAGCTTGGTCTTGCGCGGCACCCGGATCTCGGTGCCGGCCTTGCGGATGACCTGCCAGTCGCTGGAATCGGGCACCGGCCGGATCACCGTGTGCTCGGGGTCGAACTCGACGAAGGCGCGGGCGTCGGCCTCCGAGGACACCACGAAGGCGAAGTCCTTTTCCAGGAACACCGACACCAGCAGTGGCGACGCGTGATCGGGGTCGATCGCGCCGTCGTCGACGAACTCGCGGATGCCCACCCGCTCGACCACGACGTCGTGGTAGCGCTCGACCAGCTCGGTCTCGTCGACCAGCTCACCGGATTCGGTGTCGTACCAACCGGGTTGGGGGTCGTCCTCCCAGCGGACCAGCCCGGTGGTCCAGGCCAGCTCCAGGACGCCGGCCGCCGACAGTTGGTTGTCGACCTCCATCTCGAACCGGGTGCGCGACGATCCGTACGGCCCGATCTCGGCGCCGCCGACGATGACCACCAGGTCGGCCGGGTCGACGTCGAGGTCGGCCCATTGCGGGGGCGGCGCCGGGTTGAAGCCGCGCGGCGGGGACGGCAACGCGGCGATGGTGCCCTCGGCGTCGACGCCGTCGGCGTCGTCATCCGAGGCGGAGCCGGCCCGCTCGCGCGCCTTGGCGGCCAGCTCGGCCATGTCGAGGTTGGCCTCGGCGAGGCCGCCGGTCAGGTCCGCCTTGATCGGCGCGCCCGCCGCCGCGACCTTGGACTCGACGTCGCAGAGGTCCAGCAGCATGGCCGCCATCTGCTCGGTGGAGTACGTGGTGACACCGGCCTCCTCGACCGCGGTGACGATGGCGTCGTTGTGGCCCATCAGCCCGGTGCCGCGGGTCCAGCCGATCAGCGCGTGCGCCAGGCTGACCCTTGCGGCCCAAGAGGATTCGGCGTGCCAACGGCTCACCAACGCGTCCAGCGCCGACTTGGCTTCGCCGTAGGCGCCGTCGCCGCCGAACATTCCGCGGTTGGGCGAGCCGGGCAGCACCACGTGCAGCCGCGACGCGATGTCACGTTCGGCGCCGATCTTGGACAGGCCGCCGATCAACCGCTGCACCGCCCACAGCAGGACCTTCATCTCCATCTCGGAGCGCGAGCCGGCCTCCGACAGGTCGCCGGCGACGCGGGGCGCCGCGAACGGGAACAGCAGCGTGGGGGTCTGCGCGTCCTTGATGTGAATGGACTGCGGCCCAAGGCTTTCGGTCTGCTCGTTGCCGACCCATTCGACCAGCGCGTCGATGTCGGAGTAGGACGCCATGTTCGCGGCGACCACCCAAAGCGACGCCCCGTACCGGGCGTGGTCGCGGTACAGCCCGCGATAGAACGCCAGCCGCTCGTCGTCGAGCTTGGATGTCGTGGCGATGACGGTGGCCCCGCCGTCGAGCAGTCGCGCCACCACCGAGGCGGCGATCGAACCCTTCGACGCGCCGGTCACCACGGCGACCTCGTTGCTGTAGGGGCCGGGGTCCGGATTCTCGGCGCCTGCGGCGATGCGGCCGTACAGCGACGCGTGAATCTGGCGACCGGCGGCCAGCGCCTTGCCCTGCCACCAGGTGGCCTGGGTGGCGACGACATGGCCCGCGCCCTCGAACCTTTCGGACAGGCTCGTCCACTGGGCGTCGATGTCACCCTCGTCGACCAGCCAGAGCTTGACCAGGTCCTCGCGGGCACTGGCCCAGCGGTCGTCGAACACCACCGCCTTCTTGGCGTCGAAGGCGGGCGCCACCAGCCGCGGCCAGTCCGCGCCCAGTTCGGCGGTGACCAGGTCGATGAGCTCGGCGTCGGTGGCCGCCGGCATCGCGCTCACCGGGTCGTCGTGTCCCAGCTGGCCCAGGATCAGCCGGGCCGCCGAGGCGAGCACGCCGTCGCGACCGGTGATCTGGTCGGTGAACTCGCTCAACGCGGCCGCGTCGACGGTCGCACCGCCGCCGCCACCCGACGACGGCAGCGCCACCGCGATGCCGCGGCGCGCGGCGACCGCCCCGACGGCGGCGTCGATGACCTTGTCGACCGAGGCGGCGTCGGCCAGCGCGCCCTCGTGCAGGTGGCCCATGGCCCCGCCGCGGACGCTGGTGCCCTCGCGGGTGCCCAGCGCGACTTCGACCGTGACGTGCTTGGCCCAGCCGTCGCCGAGCTCCCACGTCTTCTTGACCCGTTCGGCGATCGCGGCGGGCCGCTTGCCGGAGGGCCCCAGCACCGTGCGCAGCTGGTCGTTGATCGCGTCGGAAAGCACTGGGCCGAAAGGCTTGTAGGTGCGCGCCAACTTGGTCACCTGCGACCGCAGACCGGCCAGGTCGGCCTCGGCGGCGCCGTCGATGGCGCCCAGGTTCAGTTCCGAACCGAGGTCCACCAGCAACTGGTTGCGCCGCGACGAGGCGCCGTCGGTGATGGACTCGATGGAGTCCAACTCCTCGATCTGGTCGATGCGCATCTTCGCCGACAGCGCGATCAACGCCAGGGTGGCGTCGGCGGCGTCGAACCCGATGTCGTCGGGTCTCGGAGCACCGGACGGAGCTGCGGCGGGAGCCGCAGCGACGGCTGGGGCGACATTAGAAAGGGGCGCGCCGTCCGCGGCGACAGCCGCGGAATCATCCGCAACCTCTTCCGGCTCGGGCTCGGGGTCGGTGTCGGTGGCGAACAGCACCGCGGCGTCACGCTCGGCGTTGAGCACTTCGACTGTGCTGTGGGCATATTCGGGGAGCTTGAGGGTGTTGGTGGCCAGTCCGGCGACGGTCGGCGCCGACTTCACGCCGATCTCGACGAAGCGCTCCACGCCCAGGCCGCCCGCGGCCTCCTCGGTGAACAGCAGGTCCTGGGTCTCGATCCAGCGCACCGGGCTGGCGAACTGCCACGCCAGCAACTCGATCAAGACGATGCGCGCCATCTCGTTTCGGCGCTCGGTGAGCCACGTGTCGTAGTCGGCGAGGATCGCATCGAGCGGCTCGGCGGGCACCAGGTCGCGGATCTCCTCGATGAAGTCGCGGTCCAGGGTGAACGGCCGTGGCACCAGGTTGGGGATGTAGCGGCCGATGATGACGTCGGGATCCTTGTCGCGCGGCATCACGCGCTCGAGCGAGCGGCGGAACTCCGCCACCCCGACGCGCAACACCCGCGAGTGGAACGGCACGTCGATGCCCGGCACCAGGATGAACGAGCGCTTGCCGCCGGTGAGTTCGCGGCGCCGCTCCACCTCGGCTTCCAGCTCCTCCAGACCGCGGACCGTGCCGGCGATCGCGTACTGCGAACCGCGCAGGTTGAAGTTGACGATCTCCAGGAATTCACCGGTGCGCTCGGCGATTTCGGCGACGAACGCGGGCACCTCGTTGTCCGGCAGGTCGATCTGCGACGGCCGGATCGCGGCCAGCCGGTAGTTGGAGCGGCCCAGCTCGTCGCGCGGCACGATGTCATGCATCTTCGAGCCACGGTGAAACACCGTCTCCAGCAACGCTTCCAGCTCGTAGATGCCGGTGACGCAGGCCAAAGCGGTGTACTCGCCGACGGAATGACCGCACGCGATCGCGCCCTCGACGAAGGCGCCCTGTTCACGCATCTCGGCGACCTGCGCCGCCGCCACGGTCGCCATCGCGACCTGGGTGAACTGCGTCAGGTAGAGCACGCCCTCGGGGTGGTTGTAGTGCACGCCGCTGGCGATGATGCTGGTCGGGTTGTCGCGCACCACGTGCAGCACCGAGAAGCCCAGCGTGTCACGGGTGAACTTGTCCGCTTTGTCCCACACCTTGCGGGCCGCCTTGGACCGGGCGCGGACGTCCATGCCCATGCCCTTGTGCTGAATCCCCTGACCGGGGAAGGCGTACACCGTGTGCGGGGCGGCCAGGCGCGCCGTCGCCGACATCACCAGGTCGGACCCGATCCGGGCGGCGACCTCCAAAACCTCGGCGCCCTGGTCGATTCCGACGCGGTCGACGCGGAAGTCGACCTCGTCGCCGGGACGCACCATGCCCAGGAACCGCGCGGTCCAGCCGACCAGCCGGGCCGGGGGCCGGGCCTGCCCGTCGGTGGCGGTCACCGCGTGCTGCGCGGCGGCCGACAACCACATGCCGTGCACGATGGGCGATTCCAGGCCGGCCAGCAGCGCGGCCGCCCGGTCGGTGTGAATCGGGTTGTGGTCACCGGAGACCACCGCGAACGGCCGCATGTCGACCGGGGCGGTCAGCCGGACGTCGCGGCGGCGGCGCCGCGGGGTGTCGGTCGCGTTCTCCGACACCGCGCCACCGGCCCGCACCGGGTCGGTCAACTCGGCGGCGCCGGTGCGCCCCAGGATCGCGAACCGCTCGTCGAGGCTGGCGATGGTCGCGCCGTCGGCGCCGGCGATCGTCACCGCGACCCGCACGACGCGACCCATGTCGGTATCGACAGCCGGGAAAGCCGTTGCCCTGACGGCCAATTCGGCTGGCTCCTTGGGCAACACGCCGACCACATGGGCGGCGTGGTCGAGGTGCACGAGGCTCAGCAGGCCTTCCACGACCGGGACACCGGCGTCGGTGACGGCCGAGCCGATCGCCGAGAAGACCGCGGGCCAGCACAGGCCGACGAGCGCGTCGGGCACGGTGGTGAGGCCGGGCGCCAGCGGCTCGCCGAAGGTGGCCGTGACGCCGGTGTGGTCGGCGACCCGTTCGGGGTCCCAGTCCACCGTGACGGCGGCCGTGCCGTCGACGACCGCGGGCAGGAACTCCGGGCCGTCGACACCGGCGGCGATCGCCAGCACCGCGCGCATGGCGGTGGCTGCGTCTTCGGTGGACACCACCGGGGTGCCGCCATCAATGGTGTTGGCGGGCAAGGTGAATGGGATGTCGATCCAGGTACCCGACAGCGGAACGCTCAGCACCACACGGTCGCCGTCAACCTCAAGGCGGGCCCCGGTGAACGAGTGGGTGGCGCGCCGACTTTCGGGACCGTCGTGCACCAGCCAATCGCCGGGGTCGGCGATGCGGTGGACCGGGTTGGTGGCGGTGCGGCCGGCCCATTGCACGTCGGGGGCGTCGAGCACGACGGCCAGCGGCCCGGTCACGTCGGGACGGCCCCGCCGGCGCGACGCCACGTCCCGCGGTTGCCCGTCGGCCGACAGCACCTCGTCGATGGCGGCCTGCTCGAAACGGTCGAGCAGGTCGCCGACCGGCTCGTCCATCCGGGTGATGCCGGCCACGGCCGCGGTGCCCGGGATGATGCAGACCTGGTCGGCGTCGTAGCGGGCGTCGTGCGCCTGCCACAGCGAGTCGCTGCGCCACCAGCGCCGCACGTCCTTGTCGATGACCGGGACGAAGTTGACCGGTTTGCCCAGCGTCTTGCACAGCGTGACGAAGAACGGGACGTCGGCCGGGTGCAGCTGCACCGACTCGGCGTCCGGGTAGCGGGCCAGCAGCGTGGCGATGGCCTGCTGCGGGCTCTCGAGCAGCGCGGGGTCGTCGAAGAGCGTCTCGATCGGGCCGAAATCCTGTGGGTGCAATCGCGCTTCGGCGCGCTGCAGCATCTGCTGGAAGCGGTCGCGCCAGGTGTCGGCCAGCCACGGGCTGCCGGGCGCGGCGGTGTCGGCGGTCGAGTTGCCCTCGCCGATGGCGAGCTCGACGTAGCGCTGCAACCACTGCAGGTAGGTCATGTCGGCGACGTCGCCGAAGTACGGCTTGGCCGTGTTGGCCATCGCCGCGATGATCTCTTCGCGGCGCGCGGCGACAGCCTCCGCGTCACCGGCGACCTCGTCGAGCAGCCGGCCGCACCGCGACGCGCTGTTGTCGATCTCGTGAATGTCGGCACCCAGCTGGCTGCGGCTGGAAGCCATGCCGCCCACGGCTTTTCCGGCGCCGATCCACTGGTCGGTGCCCTGCGTCTCGACCAGCATCCGCTTGACCGACGGCGACGTGGTGGCCTCCTTCGTCGCCATCGCCGCGGTGCCGACGAGGATGCCGTCGATCGGCATCAGGGGGAAGCCGTACGCCTGCGCCCACCGACCGGACAGGTACTCGGCGGCCCGCTCGGGCGTGCCGATGCCACCGCCCACGCAGACGGTGATGTTGGGCCGCGACCGCAGCTCGGAATACGTTGCCAGCAACAGGTCGTCGAGGTCTTCCCAGGAGTGGTGCCCACCGGCGCGCCCACCCTCGATGTGCATGATCACCGGCTTGGTGGGCACCTCGGTCGCGATGCGGATGACCGAGCGGATCTGTTCGACGGTGCCGGGCTTGAATACGACGTGGCTGATGCCGACGTCGTTCAGCTCCTCGATCAGCTCGACGGCGTCCTCGAGGTCGGGGATGCCGGCGCTGATCACCAGGCCGTCGATCGCCGCCCCGGACTGACGGGCCTTCTGCACCAACCGCTTTCCGCCGACCTGCAGCTTCCACAGGTACGGGTCGAGGAACAGCGCGTTGAACTGATAGGTGCGGCCGGGCTCGAGCAGCGTGCCAAGTTCCTCGATGCGCGCGGCGAAGATCTCCTCGGTAACCTGCCCACCGCCGGCCAGCTCGGCCCAGTGCCCGGCGTTGGCCGCGGCGGCGACGATCTTGGCGTCGACGGTGGTCGGGGTCATGCCCGCGAGCAGGATCGGCGAGCGTCCGGTCAACCGGGTGAACTTCGTCGAGAGCTTGACCCTGCCGTCGGGCAGGCGAACGACGGTGGGCGCGTAGGTCGACCACGCGCGCGCCACCTCGGGAACGGCCCCGACGGTGAAGAGGTTGCGCTGGCCGCCGCGGGTCGCGGCGGGCACGATGCCGACGCCCAGCCCGCGGATCACCGGCGCGGTCAGCCGGGTAAGGATGTCGCCGGGCCCCAGGTCGAGAATCCAGCGCGCGCCAGCGTCGTGCACGCGGGTGATCTCCTCGACCCAGTCGACGCGGCGGACCAGGATGGACTCGGTCAGCTCGCGGGCCAGCGCGACGTCCAGGCCGACCTTCTCGGCCCAGCCGCCGACGATGTCGATGCCGTCGGCCAACCGGGGCGTGTGGAAGCCGACTTCGACCTGCACCGGATCGAAGACCGGCGAGAAGACGTCGCCGCCGCGCAGCTTGTTCTTGCGGTCGGCCTCTTCCTTCTCCGCGATCTGCTGGCAATAGAGCTCGAACCGGGACAGCTGTTCGGGCGTGCCGGTGATGACGACCGAACGCCGGCCGTTGCGGATGGACAGCACGGGCGGCAGCACGGTCCGGACGTCCTGCGCGAACTCGTCGAGCAGCCGGCGAATGCGCTCAGGGTCGGCGTTGGTCACCGACACCATCGGCGGGCGGTCGCCCAGCACGGAGATCCCGCGCCGGCGGGCCACCAGCGTGCCCGCCGCGCCGATCAGCTGCGCCATCGCGAGCAGCTCGGCGTCGCGGGCGCCCGCGGCCTTCAGCGCCTCGACGGCAAGGACGCCCTGCGAGTGCCCGGCGACGGCCACCGGCGGGGTCTCGTTGAGGTCCATGCCCTGGCGCGCCAGCGCGCGCACGGCCGCCATCTGGGTGAGCAGCACGCCGGGGATGGACACCGCGGCCGACGTCAGGTGCTTGGCCGACGGGACGGGGTCCTCGGCCGCCAGCGCGCGCACCCAGGCGAGCGGCTCGAAACCGATCGGGCGCACCACGACGAGCTCCTTGGCCACCGGCTCGAGCAGCAGCTCGACCTCACCGACCAGCGTTGCCAGGTCGGATTCGATGCCCGCCGACGACACGAGTTCTTCGAGGGTTTCCAGCCAGGCGCTGCCCTGGCCCCCGAACGCGACGGCGTACGGCTCTCCGGCCGTCAGACGGTCGACCAGAGCATGGGCGGTGTGCGGTCCGTTCGGATCGCGCTCAGCGGACACCCGGCCGTGCTCGTGGATCGTCACGTCTGTATCTCCCTCAATGCCTCATGTACGTCTTACGTATCAGTGCGTTCAGCCGGTCCGAAGGGGACAGGAACTCTGGAGAGTCCGTCGATTCCGCATCGAATCGCGACCAAAAATCCGTCTGGCCGGTGTGTTGTCGGCGGGCCGCCGTATGGCTCGAGCGGCGCGGCGGACTGCATCGGCCCCACTAAGAGTGTCATAAGGATCGACCCTCGTTTCGCGTGCTGATCGGTTACTGGTGAGTTCTACGCACGGGTAACCGTGTCGTGGGTAACACCGGGTTTAGGCCGCGGCGCGGGCGCGCCGAACAAACCCGCTGCATGCAGGTGGTTACGGTCGAGTAGCTATAACTGCGCTGATCAAAGCAGTTTTGTTATGTAATCGTTATGTAAAAATTTCGAGCCGTCGAGCCGTGCGGAGGCCGCCTCCGTCGCGTCGTCACGGCGGCGGCCGCTCCCGCCGTTTCCGGAAATGAGCGAACGAGTGTTTGCTGGGATCTCTAAGAGTTGCGGCCCGCCGGCGCCGGCGGAAGGGCCGGGGAGGCTAGGCCCACTGCCCGAATTGCGGCTGGAGGATCTCATTGACGTCCACCCCGACCCCGCCGACGCTGCGTTTGTCGATTTCGACCTGATGCAGATGGGCCCCGGGATGGGCGAATCCCTTGGGCGAGCCCCAGTTGTGCTGCCAGAAGTAAGAGCCCAATCCGTCGTGCAGCGCCCAGTCGATCGTCTTGGAATTGGCGTACACACCTGTGCGCTGATGACCGATCACCGACTCCCAGGACCGCAGATACGGCGCGATCTGCTGTTTGTACTGGTCGTAAGAGGGGTCGTCGTCGATGGATGCGTAGATCGGCGCAGTGGCGGGCCCGCCCGCGGCGGCGTGGAGTTGCATTCCACGTTGCGCGTGCTGGATGCCGGCGTTGGCGCCGCCGAGCCAGTCGGCGGTGTTGCCCTTGCCGTACTGATAACAGGAGACGATCTTCAGCCCGCTGCTGTTGAGGTCGCGCGCCTCGTCGACCTGGATGGGCTTGCCCAGCATCCAGTTGCCGCCGGGTCGTCGGTCCGACACGTACCTGATCGCACCCACGGCGCCGGCGGCCCGAATCTGGCTGGCCGGGATGACCCCCGCCGCGTAGTCGAGCAGGGTGCCGAGCGACGCCGCCGCGGGAGCCGGGCGCAACGAGGCGCCGGCGACGCCCAGGCCGACCAAGGCGGGCGTCGCCGCCGCCAATTTGAGCAGGTCACGCCGCGACACCGAGGACACAAGCGACAGGGTACGACAGAAATACCATCTGACACATTGACCACACAGGTCACATGTGCATCACGGTGCCGCATCGTCGGTTTGGCAAGGCGGCGGCGCGGGCAGGACGATCACGCTGACGGCCTCCAGGCCGCGGCGAGACGTCTCGCGCGCGATCTCGTCCAGGAAATGAGCGGCCGCCGGGTTGATCGATCCCGCCCAGGCGCGGAAGCCCTGCACGATCACGGGGTCACGCTCCAACGACGGTTGCACGCTCCGAAGCACACCGACCACGTCGTCGGGCAGCGGGTCGGCCAGCTGCTTGGCGATCCAGCTGCGCGCGAGTTCCGTCGCGGCCGCCCGATCGTCACCCAACCCGATGACGTCGCCCGCGAGGGTGCGCAACCGGTCGAACAGCACCTCCCGTCCCGGGGTCTCGGCCAGTTGGGCCAGCAGGGTGCTGGCCGCCGGCGGCAGCACCATCTGGCCGAACAAGACCGGAACCGGCAACTCCCACTCGTCGAACAGGTCGGCGTACATGGCGGCGACGGGCGCGGCCAACGGCGCGCTGAGCCGCCCGATGACGCCGATGCTGTCGCGGTGCGTGGTCGCCAGCCGGCGCAGGATGTCCTCGCTGACGTCGGCGTCGGGACAGTCGGTCGCGGCATCGATGGCCGCGATCAACTGGTCCAGCCGGTCGCGCTGGCGCATCAGCAACGTCCGGTGCTCGTCGAGGACACCCGCCAGCGTGGTGCGCCCGCCCTCGGTCAGGCGCTGGATGTCATTGATGCTGAGGCCGAGACTTCGCATCAGGTCGATGCGCAGCAGGTCGAGGACCTGCTCCACGTCGAAGACCCGATAGCCGTTGGACAGATGCTCGGCGCGCAGCAGGCCGACCTTCTCGTAGTGGCGGATGCGGCCGGACGCGATCCCGGTCAGGGCCGTGACGTCGCCGATCAGCAACTGCTCAGCCACTCCTTGACCTTACAACTGTGGCAAGGTCTGTACTGGTCAGATGGAACGCGACCAGCTGATCGACCTCACCCGCCGCGCCTTGAAACTGGCGCGCGACAAGACCACCGACCTCGCCGCGGCGCAGGCCCGGATCGAGGCGCGGGCGTACACGTCGGCCGAACGCCACGAACGGGATCGGGCCATGGTGCTGGCCAGCCCGCAGTTGGTCGGCTACGTCTCGGAGCTGCCCGGCCCCGGCGCGTACTGCACCAAGACGGTGATGGGCCGCTCGATTCTGTTGACCCGGACGGCCGACGGATCGGTCAAGGCGTTCGACAATGTCTGCCTGCATCGCCAGTCGCAGGTGGTGACCGGCTGCGGCACGGCGAAGCGGTTCACCTGCCCGTACCACGCGTGGACGTACGACAACACCGGGCGGCTGGTCGCGCTGCCGGGCCGCGAGGGCTTCCCGGAGATCACGGTGAAAGCCGAAGGGCTGACCGAGCTCCCGGCCGCCGAGTTCGCCGGATTCCTCTGGGTCGCATTGGATTCCGGGGCCGTCCTGGACGTGGCCGCACACCTCGGCCCCCTGGCCGACGAGCTGGATTCGTGGGGCATCGGACGCTGGTCGCCGCTGGGCGAAAAGGTGCTCGACTGCCCGATCAACTGGAAGCTTGCGGTCGACACCTTCTCGGAGAACTACCATTTCGCCACCGTGCACCAGCAGACCTTCGCCACCATCGCGCGCAGCAACTGCACGGTGTTCGACGCGTTCGGTCCACACCATCGGTTGATCTTCCCGCTCAACACGATCGTGGGGCTCGACGAAGTGCCCGAGGAGCAATGGGATCCGTTCCAGAACGTGGTCGTCATCTACGCGTTGTTCCCCAACATCGTGCTGTCGGTGACCATCGCCAACGGCGAGCTGTTTCGGATCTACCCCGGTGATCGCCCGGGGAGATCGATTACGGTGCATCAGAATTCGACGCCGCTGGACATTTCGGACGAATCGGTGGCCGCGGGCGCGCAGGCCGTCTTCGACTACGCCCACGCCACGGTGCGCGACGAGGACTACCGGCTGGTCGAAGGCCTGCAGGCCAACCTCGAGTCCGGTGCCCGCGATCACCTGCTGTTCGGCCGCAACGAGCCGGGACTGCAGCATCGCCACAACGCCTGGGCCCAGGCGCTTCGCGACACTTAAACCACGCACACGACACGCCGCAACACACGTGCGTGGTTTCAGTCTCGCGGCCCGGTCCCTCAACCCTCGACGGACAGCGCCGTTACCAGATCGTCCAACAACGTTGTGAGCGTGTCGTTTTGGCCCGAACGCACCGTGGTCAACAAGCCGATCGCTTCGCTTCGGCGGCCCCGGGCCAGCAGCTGCACCAGCAGGCCGGCGGCCGTCTGCAGGTCCCGGTCGGCCGGCTCCATGTTCGCGACGGTGGTGGTCAGCACTTCGGCCAGCTCCCAATCCCGGTACAGGGCCAGGGAGCGCTCATTGAACGCGAAGCCGGTCACGGGCTCGCCCCACAACGTTCCGCGGTACCGGTAGGGGCCCTCCATGTACTCGATGGGCAGGCCGTGGGCGGGCGCGGGCACCAGCGGCTCCCCGACGATGTCGAGTTGCATGGTGCGGCAGGTGATCCGGTGCCGGTCCGGCAGGTAGCGGGCGTCCGCGTGTGGCCGCACCAACGGCTGCACCGCGTCCGGCCAGCGCACGTAGCTGCTGACCGTTACCTCGACGTCTTCGGCGCATTCGGGCGGCACGGCGGGATCGGGATGGCTGGTTGTCACGCCGGTAAACGGTTGCAGCGCATTGCCATTGGTGCGGTCGAACTGCCGCCAGATGCTCAGGTCCACGCCGTTGTCGAAGTTGATGGTGCGCCATTCGTGCGAGCGGGCCCTCGGGTCTCCCCCGGTTCCCCCGCCGCCGGCGTATTTCGGGAACCATTGCCGGTCGATGTGCCCGCTGCTGCCGGACACCTGCTGGACCAGGTCGCCCCAGCGCAGGGTGCCTGTCATCGCCATGCCGGTCTGGAAATACGAATAGGTTTCGGTCTGGCCGAAGCAGCAGATCTTCCCGTTGTAGGTCGACGCGCCCACCGGTGTCGGTGCGCGCGTTGGCGTTACGGCCAGGTCCAGCCGCATGGGCCGGCCCGACTGGTCCTCGCCGACCAGGCTGACGCGGTAGGTGTAGGGCAGCAACCCGCCATCGCCGTCGCGACAGGTGGTCCAGGAGGCGGTGCCGGCCCCGCTGGCGTAATGGATGTCGAGATAGCCGGGGGTCAACGCCAACTTGTGCTGCGCTCCGGGCTTGAGGTTGGCCGGCGGCATGTCGTAGTCCGTGTAGGTGCCGTAGTCACCGGAATCCAGATCGAACAGCGCCAGCGTATAGAAATCCGCGACCACGGTGCCGCCGGGCCGGTTCTTGTTGAAGATCGTCAGAAAGGCGAACGACCGGCCGGTCTCGGCGGCATCAAGCTGCCCGGCGATGAACCAGGTGTCCGACTCCTGATCCGGATGCTCGCCCTCGGCGGCGGGGAAATCCAGCTGGCTGTCGCCGGGCACCAACTGGAACGGGTAACTGCGCCAATCGCTGGTCATATCGGCCCTCGCTGCTTTTTTCGCTATGTTAGCGTCAATAGCGAATTCACGGTCACTGTGCCAGGTGCGCCCGACCCCTCGAGGAAGTGTCCGATGACAGCAGTTGTCGACCACCGGTCCTACAGCGAACTCTTCATCGGGGGGCAGTGGCGCAAGCCCGCCAACCCCCGGCAGCTCGCCGTCATCTCCCCGCACTCGGAGGAACCGATCGGCCACGTCCAGTTGGCCGGGCCCGCGGACGTGGACGCCGCGGTTGCCGCCGCGCGAGGGGCGTTCGACCGCGGTCCGTGGCCGCGGATGACGCACGCCGAGCGCATGGCCAAGGTCGAACAGCTCGCCGGGATCTACGCCGGACACATCGACGAGATGGCCGACCTGATCACCGACGAGATGGGCTCCCCGCGCAGTTTCAGCCGGCTGGGCCAAGCGGCGGCCGCCGCGACGCTCATCCATCTGGCGCTGGCCGCCGCGCGCGACTTTCCCTGGGAGGAACGGCGCCAGGGCGTGCTGGGCGAGGTGCACCTGCGCCGGGCCCCGGTCGGCGTGGTCGGTGCGATCGTGCCGTGGAACGTGCCGCAGTTCCTGATCATGCCCAAACTCATCCCGGCGTTGATCGCCGGTTGCACGGTCATCATCAAGCCGGCACCCGAAACGCCCTTGGACGCTTTGTGGTTGGCGGAAATGATCGAGCAGCTCGACCTTCCCGACGGCGTCGTCTCGGTGCTGCCCGGCGGCCCCGAGATCGGGGAGGCGCTCGTGCGCCATCCGGGTGTGGACAAGATCGCGTTCACCGGTTCCAGCGCCGTCGGGCGTCGCATCGCCGCCCTGTGCGGCGAACAGCTCAAACGCGTCAGCCTGGAACTGGGCGGCAAGTCCGCGGCGATCATTCTCGACGACGCCGACATCGACAAGACCGTCGCCGGCCTGAAAACCGCCGGTCTGATGAACAACGGTCAGGCCTGCGTCGCGCAGACCCGCATCCTCGTCAGCGACCGGCGCCACGACGAGGTCGTCGACGCGCTGGCCGAGATGATGTCGGGCCTGAACGTCGGCGATCCGGCCGACGACGCCACCGACATCGGACCCCTTGTCGCGCAACGGCAACAGCGTCGCGTGCAGGACTACATCAAGTCCGGCCAGGCCGACGGCGCCCGCATCGTGCTCGGCGGCCAGGACAGTCCGTCGGCCCGGGGCTGGTATGTGCGGCCGACGCTGTTCACCGACGCCACGAACGACATGCGCATCGCCCGGGAGGAGATCTTCGGGCCGGTCTTGACCGTGCTGCGCTACCTCGACGAGGACGACGCGATCCGGATCGCCAATGAAAGCGATTACGGCCTGGCCGGTTCGGTGTGGACCTCCGACATCGCGCACGGCCTTCAGATCGCCGCGGGTGTGCGCACCGGCACCTACGGCATCAACATGTACACGCTGGACATCGGCGCGCCGTTCGGCGGCTTCAAGCAGTCCGGGATCGGTCGCGAGTTCGGCCCCGAGGGCCTCGACGAGTATGTCGAGCTTCAGACCCTGGTGTGCAAAGGGCAGTTGCCGCCCTTATAGAACCTGCGGCCGCCTCGTCATCGCCCGGGGCCATGCGGCATCTGCAGGGTGAGTTCGACCGGGCAGCACAGCGCGCCGTGCTGATTGGTCACTTGGATCTCGAGGTCGACGAGGCGGCGCGGCGGGTCCACCGAGGTGTCCAGCCGCTTGGCCACCGCTCGTCCCCGGCCGATCATGGTGTCGCCGGCGTACACCGAGCCCGTCAACCGCAACGAGCGCCGCACCACGCGGCTGCTCGGGCCCGCCCAATCGGTCGCGACGCGGTCGGCGAAGCCGGCGAGGTGCATCGTGTTGACGTAGATCGTCGGATTGCCTTGCCGCCGAGCGTATTCGGGGTCGAAGTGGCCCGGGAAGTAATCCCACGTCGCTCCGGCATTCTCGACCACCCGCTGGTAGCCGATGTGGTCGACCACCTCGGGCAGGTCGACCGGAACGGTGATTTCGTCGAAGCTGAGGTCGTCTGCGGTCACGATGCCGCCCCCGGCGTGAACCGGAACAACGTGTTGCGGCAGGTGGCGACCACCGCCCCGTCCTGGCGGCGGTACGTCTCCAGCGTTTCGACGAAATGGCCGACGCCCAGCCGCGTCCGCTTCTCCGGTGACACCGACACCAGTTCCTCGACGACGGTGAGCACGTCGCCTTCGATGATGGGCTCCAGGAGCTCAACGTCGTTGGCGGCGTTGATGAATGTGGTGCCCGGCAGCGGCACCCGCAACACCAGGGATGCCACCGGCGGCCGGCCCAGCGGCTCCCAGGGCGGCGGGATCAGCCAGCCCATCAGCAAGGCCGGCGGCGCCAGCAGGCCCCCCCATTTGCCGCGGGCGAACTCGGCGTCCCAGTAGGAGCGATTGCTGTCGTGGACCATCGCGGCGAACAACTGGATGCGCGCCCCGCTGACCGCCGTGGCCGCGGTGCGCGGCTCGCTGGTCGCGCCGACCATCCGCAGCGCGTCGTCATAGGTGCCGAAGGCCAGCTGGTAACTGAGGTCCGGGTCCACGCCGCTCACATAACGAGCGGGTGCCGACTGGGCACCGAATCCCATTGCAGCGAGCGGGAAGTGAAGTACCAGCCGCCCCGCTCGTAGATCAGCGTGTCCCGGAATATGCCGGTGGCGCGCAGCGTGGTGTCACCGTACATCGCGGCGAAAAGCACGGCGACACAATGCTGTGTCGCATTGACCCCGTCGACGCGGATCTCGTGGTCAACCGTGACCAGCCGCTGCCCGTCGCCACCGTCGAATGCCGCGCGCAGGTCGTCGAACGTGTCGCCGTCGCGGTGATAGGTGGCGCCGGAGTGGCGGAAGGTGGCGATCCAGCGCTCGCGATCCCCGTCGGAGTAGGCGCGGTTGTGTCGGGCGTTCAGGTTGAGGATGGCAGCGCGACCCGTGGCGGCCTGCAGCATCTGCTGCTCCTGATAGGACATGGTCATTCTGGACTCCAGACTCTCCTGGGAAACGACTGCCAATGAGCGGACGGACGTAACATTAAAGTAACTTTCCGACGATTACGTAACATTAACGTAACTTACCGGCTAACGATATAGCCCTGAGCTTCACGATCCCACGCCTTTGCAGTCACCCCCCGCTCGCGCAACAAGTCCTTGCGTATCCGCCCGATGACATTCTTCGGGAGCTCGTCGACGGTCTCGACGAATCGCGGCACGCAAAAATAGGGCATCCGGGCCGCGCAGAAATCGAGCAGCTCGGTGTAATCGACTGCCGCCCCGGGCCGCAACGTCACGACCACCAGGATGTCGTCTTCGCCCAAGTCGCTGGGCACCCCGACCGCGGCGGCTTCGGCCACGGCGGGATGACTCATCACGATGGTTTCCACCTCCACCGAGGAGACGTTCTCGCCACGGCGGCGCAGCGAGTCTTTTCTGCGGTCGACGTACGTCAGGTTGCCTTCCGCGTCGATCCGGCCCAGATCGCCGGTGCGAAACCATTCTTGGTGGGGAATCACCCGCAGGCCTTGGCCGACGTAGCCCTCGCTCATGACGTGGGGATGGCGCGGTCGGCACGCGATCTCCCCGAGTGCGCCGGCGGGCACCGGATCGCCGCCGTCGTCGAGGACGCGCACGTCGAAGTTCGGATTCGGCCGCCCCGACGCTCCGGGCGCCCCGTCGTCGGCGAGGGCCTTGACGGCGATCGGGAAGGCCTCGGTCATCCCGTACATCGTGACGACGCGGCAGCCGTAACGCTTTTCGATGTCGCGATAGGCCTCGGCGGTGATCGGTGCCGCGGAGATGAACCGCAACGGCAGCTGCCCGTCGCGCGGATCCGGGGGTAGGTTCCGCAGCATGGCCACCATCGCGCCGGCGCCGGCGAAGCCGACCGCGCCGCGGGCGCGGATGTCGTCCCACACCTCGCCGGGGTGAAACGCCCGCGCCAGCGCCGTCGTCGCGCCCAGCAGCATCGGCGCCAGCACGCTGGGCGCCGCGCTCAGGTGGAACAGCGGCATCGCCGTCCACAGCACCTCCCCGGCGCGCAATTCCCAGGCCGACGCGACCGTCGCGGCCACCGTGAACAGGTAATGCCACGTCGTGGCAACCGCTTTCGACGGCCCGGTGGTGCCCGACGTGTAGAAGAGACAGCCCACCTCCCCCAGCGCCGCGGTGAGGTCGGCGACCGGCCGGCCGGCGTCACTGTTCAGTGCCGCCTCGAGCGAATCGCCTTGCAGCACAACGGTGGGCACCTGATCCAGCGCGCCGACGACCTCGTCGACCCGGGGCCGGCGCTCGGCATCGGTGAGGATCACCTTGGCCTGGGCCAGCCGCAGGGTGTGCGCCAGAAAGTCGCCTTTGTTCGCGGCGTTGACCGCCGCGCTGACCGCGCCGATGCGCGCCGCACCCAACCAGAAGTAGACCCATTCCGGGCACGTGCCGGTGAACAAGGCCACGCCGTCGCCGCGTCCAACACCCAAGTCGGTCAGCATGTTCGCCGCGGCGCAGGACCGCTGCCGCATCTGCTCGAACGTCACGTCGACACCGCCGATCGACATCATCACCCGGTCGGGATGCTGCTCGGCGCGCCGATCGAGCACGGCGGGGACGGTGAAGCTCTCGACGCCGAAATCGGAGGGCCCTGACGGCGCGCTCCGGTCGGCATGCATCGGCTCGCCGATCAGGCTTTTGCGGCCGCCGGGTCGGGCTCACCGGCCGCGGTGTAGCCGAAGTCGGACGGCGCGGGCTGCGGGCCCGGATAGAAGCGGTGGGCCCAGCGGCGAAGGGCCGCATAGTCATGCGCCTCTTCGGGAGCCAGGTTCGGCTTCTCCAAGTACTTCATGTTCTCCCAGGTGAAGAAGTCCTGTTTGATGACCTCTTGCTGCAGCGCCAGGAATTTGGCGGCGCGACCGGTCGGCACGTCGCCCGTGTCGCCGGGCTCGCGGACGGAGGCCTGCGTGTAGAAGTAATCGGTGTAATCCTCGTCCACCGGCGTCTGCCCGGTCACCTGGACCGTGGCCACCAGCTCGCTGGGGAACCGGACGACCCCCAGCCCCAGCGAGTAGTTGTCGTAGATGATCTTGGCGTCGACTGGCCCGTTGGGGGTCAGCCAGGTTGACGCGCGCCCGCCGCCGAAATGGGCGTTGACGGTGGCGTGCAAGTGGTAGCCGGACACCTCGAACGACGCGGTGGTGGCCGGGTTGGCGGCCTTGTGGACGTATTGCACGTGGTAGGGGTCGGCGGCGTTTTCGATGATCATCTGCGGGTGCACCTTCACCCGGTTGAGCATCTGGGTGTGCGGGTGCAGCGGGTAATACTCGTCGGTCTCCAGCTCGGGCAGCACGGGGGGCTGCCAATACGGCGCCCGGCCGTGGCGCTCGTGCCAGGCCAGCACGAAGCCGTACCACTCCACGGTCGGGTAAGTGCGGATACGGACGTTGTTCTTGCAACCGATCTTGCTGTAGGGAATCAGAGCATTCGTGCCGTCGCCCCGCCAGCGCCAGCCGTGCCACGGGCAGACGATGTTGTCGCCTTCCACCGTGCCGCCGACACCGAGGTTGGCGCCGAGGTGCTGGCAATAGGCGTCCATCACGTGCACCCGGCCGGACTCGGTGCGGAAGATGACGAGCTCCTCACCGAAGTAATGCGCCCGCTTGACGTCACCCGCGGCCAGGTCGGAGCCGAAGGCGACGATGAACCAGCCCGTCGGGAACCGATAGGTCGACAGCGCGATGCCGGACTGTCCGAACTCACGTTCCGACGGATCTCCGGCCGGATCCGACGCCGGATCCGAAATTGTATGCGTCACGAGCTCTCCATATCCCGCCCTGACCGAGGCGAGCCGAGCGCAACTGGGCCGCCCATCACTCACCGCGGTTCGACGACAAGGTCTATTTTTACTATTTTAAGCATTGAACGTCAACGCGGGACCAAACGCGTCCGGCAGAGCGGGGTTACAGATGACGGCTGCGGCAGTGGATCTTTCCGATTTCGGCTTGTGGCGCAACGGGTTTCCCGACGAGTTGTTCACGGAGTTACGGCGCAGCCGGCCCCTGTTCCGACACGAACTGACCCCCGGCGTCGCCCAGACCGTCCACCGCGATTTCTGGGTGGCGACCAAACACCGGCACGCCGTCCGCCTGCACCGCGACACCGACTCGTTCACCGCGGCCGACGGGCCGCTCATTCAGCCGGTTGCCATGTTCTCGTCGTCGCCGACGATCATCACGCTGGACCCCCCGGACCTGAACAAACGTCGCAAACTCATTTCCAACGCGTTCAATCCGCGGGCGATCGCCAAGCTGGAGGCCGGCATCCGGGCCCGGGCGGCGCGGATGATCGACGACCTACTCGCCGCGGGCGGTGGCGATTGGATCTCCGACGTCGCCGACGCGTTGCCGATGACAGTGATCGGCGACATCATCGGCATCCCGGAGGAGGACCGACCGCGGGTCTTCGACCTCTTCGACCGCATCCTGAAGGCGCTCGCCCCGGAAGCGAGCCCGAGCGGGCACGTGGAAGTGGAGCTCTTCGCGTCCGTCTTCGACTACGCGATGGAGCTGACCGCCGAGAAACGGCGCAATCCCACCGATGACATCTGGAGCACCCTCGCGTCGGCGGTGATCACCGGCGACGACGGCGTGGAATTCCGGTTGCCCCCCAACGAACTCGAATTCTTCTTCTTCGTGTTGGCCTTCGCGGGCAGCGACACCACCAAGAACGCCCTGGCGATCGGACTGCAGGCCTTCCTGGCCAACCCGGAGCAGGTCGAGCGCTATCGCTCCGACGAAGGCCTGCGGCCGACCGCGGTCGAGGAGGTGTTGCGCTGGGCGTCCCCGGTGGCCTACTGGACGCGCACCGCCAAGGTCGACGTCGAGATGGACGGCCAGCGCATCGCCAAGGGCGAGCGAGTGGTGTCGACGCTGCGGTCGGCGAACCGTGACGAGGACGTTTTCTCGTCGCCGTTCACGTTCGACATCGGCCGGCAACCCAACCCGCACGTGGCTTTCGGCGGCGGCGGGCCGCACCACTGCCTCGGCGCGATGCTGGCGCGCGCCGAACTCCGCGCGGTGTTCGACGAGCTGTTGTTGCGCTGCGACGAGATCGAGATCGGGCCGGCCACGGTCGCTCACCCGAACCTGATGACCAACATGTCCATCTTCGACGCAATGTCGATCTCGCTGGCCGAGCGGCGCTAGGGGCTCACTGGGTGAGCCGCAGCGCGGCCTTGGGGCACTGGTCCACCGCGGCGCGCACGTCGATCTCCAGTCGCGGCGGCACGGGGCCCTCCGCGATCTGCACGACGTCCTCGTCCCCCAGTTCGAAAACCTCCGGCGCCAGCGATTCGCAGAAGCCATTGGCCTCGCACAGGTTTTCGTCAACCGTCACGCGCATCAGATGCCCTCCACTCCTTACAGGCCCTTGGGTCGGGTCCCGATCACCCCGCTGGTTGCGAGGCGCGTCAGTTCTTCGTCGGTCAGCCCGCACCGTTCGCGCAGTATCTCCTCATTGTGCTCGCCCAACCGCGGCGGCGGACACCGCAGCCACTCGTCCCGACCGGCCAGCCGGGCGAACGGTGGGCAGGGATAGAGGCCCGCGCCCGTGCTCGGGTGGTGCAAGGTCTCCAAAAACCCCCGATGGCGCAGCTGCGGATTGTCGGTGACCAGCGACGGCGACACCACCGGCGCGGCGGGAACACCGGCGGCGGCCAGCCGCTCCACCGTCGACTGAAGGGGTTGGCCGGCAAACCAATCCGCGAGCCGGCGATCGACGTCGTCCGCCCGCTGCCGCCGCCCGGCGACGGTGGCCAGCCCCTCGTCGCACCACGCGGGTCGGCCCATCAACTCGACCAGGGCACGCCACTGCGCGTCCTCGCGCACGGTGACGGCGATCCAGGCGTCGTCGCCGGCACACCGGTAGATGTTCTGGATCGCCTCGCCGTGACCGCGATTGCCCCGGCGGGTCATCGTCGTCCCGAAGACCTCGGCTTCGATCGCCTGAATCGCGGTGGCGTTCAGCACCGTCTCGAGCATCGGCAGCTCGACCAGCTGGCCCGAACCGGTGCGTTCGGCGAAGGTCAGCGCGGCCAGCACGGCGAACGCGGCGTGCACCCCGGCCAACGGATCGCAGGCACCGCGCGGGGTCACCGGCGGGGCATCGGGCAACCCGGTCACCCAGGCCAGGCCGGCGATCTGCTCCATGGTCGGGGCGAACCCGACCCGGTCCCGCCACGGCCCGTCCAGTCCGAACGCGGGCATCCGGGCAACGACGAGCTTGGGGTTCACGTTCAGCAGCGCCTCGGCGGTCAGGCCGAACTGGTCCATCACCCGCGGTGAGAAGTTCTCGATCACCACGTCCGCGCCGACGGCCAGCTCGGTGAACAGGCGACGGCCGTCGTCGCAACCCAAATCCAATGTGACGGAACGCTTGTTGGTGTTCATCGCGTGGAACACCCAGCCGTATTCCCACCAATCGTCGACATCGGTGCGCATGCCGCCGGAGTATCGGATGCCGTCGGGCCGCTGGATCGACTCCACCTTGACAACGTCGGCACCGAAGGCGGCCAGCAGGTGGGTGGCCGCGGGACCGGCCCAGAACGCGGTCAGGTCGACGATGCGCACACCCGCCAGGGGCAGCCCACGCACGTCCGGGCTCACCTCGGATCCCCTTGGTCGCCAGGGGTTCTCGTCGTTGTCTGCCCCCAGGGCCGGGGCGGCCCGCGCCGGGGCGGGCGCGCACGCCGACATCAGCCACGGCGGCCGGGGCTGGTGGAAGCCGGCGGGATTGGCGATGAACACCCCCCGTTGCGTCACGTACTCCAGCTGGCGGATCGTGGAGCCGTTGCCCAGCGCCGCGATGGGCAACCGGAACAATTGGCCAAGCTCGACGACCTCCTCGACCGTCCGTTCGGCCAGCCATGGCCCGATCTGTTCGCGGATCAGATCGCGGTAGGCCCACCGGCCGATCTGGAAGCGCAGCTGCTCGATCTCCTCGAGCTGGGGGCACTCGACCATCGCGACGAAGTCGAGCCATTGCTGACCGGTGACCATGGTGATCCCGACGTAGCCGTCTTTCGCGGGCTCGATCGATGGCACCTCGAGCGTGCGACGGATCGGCGGAACGCGCAGCAGCTGGGAGTGCAGCCATTCGCTGCTCTGCATCGCGGTCAACGCCTCGAGCATGGACAGATCGAGGTGCTCGCCGGGGCCGCCGCGCTCCACCCGGCGGCGCAGGGCCAGTACGCCGAAAGCCGCGTACACGCCGCCCATGTACTCCCCCAGGTCGCCGCCGATGGAGATGGGCGGCCCGGCAGGATCGCCACGGAAGCCCGGCGAGCCCGCCCACGCTTGCAGGGTGAATTCGTTGGCGGCCCGCTCGGCATAGGGGCCCGTCCAGCCGAAGTCGGAGATCGTGACGACGATCGCGTGCGGCGAGGCGGCCAGCAGCCGCTGCGGGTCGACGCCCAGCGCCGCGGCCCGCGCCCGGCCCGCGGTGACCACGACAACGTCCGCGCCGGCCAGTTCGTCCGAGAACCGCTGCGTGTCCGGCGGGTAAGTCATGCTGCGCTTGCCGGCGTTGAGGTAGGCGAAGAACGGCGAGCTCTGCCCGTCCGGCACCGTCGATTGCGTCGCGGAGTACCGGCGGAGCCAATCTCCTTGCGCCGGTTCGATTTTGCGCACCTGCGCGCCGGCGTCGGCCAGTAACTTGCCGCAGTAGCCGCCGGCTATCCGGTCACTGATCTCAATGACACGCAGGTCATGCAGCGGTGCCGGGTGGCTGTCGGACCGCTCGCTCACTTACACCGCCCTCCCGACCGGCACGCGATCGAAGAAGCTATTTATACCATTACTGCTAAAATAGCTAAGCCAGCGAGTTGAGTTATTTCGAGGATCGGATGACCGCCTTGGGAATTGGCCACGACGCCCGTCGCCGATTGTCGGCGCCGCGGATCGCAGAAATCGTAGCCGACGAGCTGCGCCGCCAGATCATCAACGGCGAGCTCGCCGACGGCGACCTGTTGCCGCGCCAAGAGGTGCTCGTCGAACAGTTCAACGTGAGCCTGGTTTCTTTGCGCGAAGCGCTGCGAATCCTGGAAACCGAGGGGCTGGTTTCTGTCCGGCGGGGTAACCGCGGGGGCGCCGTCGTGCACGCCCCGGCGAAGACCAGCGCCGCGTACATGCTCGGGCTGCTGCTGCAAAGCGAGTCCGTCGCGGTGGCCGACCTCGGCATGGCGTTGCAGGAACTCGAGCCCGCGTGCGCCGCGCTGGCCGCGCGCCGCCCCGACCGGGCCGACACCCTGGTCCCCGAGCTCCACCGGGTCAACGAGTCCATGGCCGACAACATCGAGGACGGCGGCCTGTTCACCGAAATCGGCCGCGAATTCCACGATCTCGTGGTTCGCGGCTGCGGCAACCACACCATCATCGCGGTGGTCGGCAGCCTGGAAACGCTGTGGACCAGCCATGAACAACAGTGGGCGGACGAGAGCGCGGCACGCGGCACCTACCCGTCGCTGGCTCAACGCCGCGCGGTGCTCAGCACGCACGTCAAGCTGACCGAGACCATCGCCGAGGGCGACGTCGACCGGGCGCGCCGCATCGCGGGTCGTCATCTCGCCGACACGCAGACCTATGTGCTCTCCGACCGGCACGATCAACGAATTCACGCGCTGTCGCCGCAGGCGCTGTCGCGGACGCGGGACTTCCGCCAACCCTAAAGAGGCAGCCTTGAGAACGGCATTGGTCACCGGCGGCAGCGGCGGGATCGGCAAGGGGTGCGCTCGCAAGCTGGTGGAGCTGGGCTACGACGTGGTGCTGGCGGCGCGCCGCGAGGCCCCGTTGCGGGCGGCCGCCGCGGAGATCGGCGCGCGCCACATCGTGGCCGATGCATCGGACCCGGACGGATTTGCCGCTGCCACAAGCGCATTGGAGCGGATCGACCTCCTCGTGCACGCCGCAGGCACGCTGGGCGGAACGTACGCCCGCAAGCAGACGTTCGAGCAGTGGCGGACCATCCTCTCGGCCAACCTGGATTCCTGCTTCGTGGTGACCGCCGCCGCGCTGCCGCGGATGCGGGCGGGCTCGCGGTTCGTGTTCGTGTCGTCGTCGGCGGCGCACGAGCCGATGATGGCCCGGACCGCCTACTCGGCGTCGAAGGCCGGCATGAACGCGTTCGCCCGCGCCCTGGCGGCCGAAGTCGACCGCGACGGCATCGCCGTGCACATCGTCACCCCGGGCCCGGTGGAAACCGAAATGCTGCAGGACGTTCCCTTCGAGATGCACGCGATCCAGGTGTCCGACGTCGCCGAGGCCGTCGCGTGGCTGGACACCGTCGACCCGTCGGTCGACCTGCCGGAGATCCGGCTCAGCGCGGTGCCGCGCGGGCCGTTCGCCCGGCCGCCCGTCGTGCCTACGGAAGCCCGGCGCCGGCGGCAGCAAACGCCTTGATCACCGTTTCGCCGAACTCGTGCAGGGAATCGGGAACGGCGAAGTCGGCGAACCACACATAGAACCGCTCCACCCGCTGGGCGGCCAGCCCGGTGAAGTGGGCGATCAGCTCGTCGGCGTCGCCGCACACCAGCCCGGACCCAAGGTTGCCGAACCGGCGCGTGCTCACTTCGCGCACCTGGTCCGGATCACCGCCCGCCCGCACGAACCCCACCATCTGCTGAACCGAGACCCGGGCCGTCCCCGCGGCGGGGACCAGCGTGGACAGCTTGTCGAGGTGGTTGGCCGGTAGGTTCCACCAATCCGCGTATGTGCGAACGAGTTTCATCATCCTGGGCCCGGTGCCGCCGAGGACGAGCGGGATCGGATGAGACCTGCGGGGGGCCTGCGGGGGGCCTGCCTGCGGATCGTCACCCCAGTACCGCCGCAGCAGCGCCAGGTGCCGCTCCAGCTGCTCGACCCTGGCCACCGCATCCCGCCGGCCGACATCGAATCGGGCGAACTCCGCGGGCCAGGACCCCGCGCCGAGGCCCAGATCGAATCTGCCCCCAGACGCGTCGGACAGGGTGACGGCTTGTTTGGCCAGCACGGCGGGGTGCCGAAACGCGTCGCACAGCACCAGGTGGCCGATCCGCAGCCGTTCGGTCTTGGCCGCCACCCAGCTGGCGACGCCCATTGCCTCCCAGATGCTTTCGTCGGGCAGACCCGGCGCCTCGAGGTGATCGATGAACGCCATGCCGTCGAAGCCGCTGGCCTCGGCGTGACGTGCCCGCTCCGCGATGTCGGCCACCGACAGCCGCACCTGCGGCAAGAACAAATACCACTCGACCATGCGCCCACCTATGCGTGTTCCCGTGCGATTGCGAACCGGGCCGCTAGTTTACTATTTTTATTATGTTAGGGGTCTTATGGATGTCGGACTGAGTTCGGAGCAGCTGTCGCTGCGCGACACCGTGCGCGACATCCTCCGCGCGGAGTGCCCGCCCGACTCCGCTCGCCAGGCGATGACGGATCCGGAGCGGTGGCGCACGCTGTGGAAGACGGTGGTGGACCTCGGCTGGACGGAACTGGCGGCGCCCGGGGCCGGCGACTACGGACCGGTCGAGCTCGCGGTGGTGCTAGAGGAATGCGGCGCCGCGATCGCACCGATTCCGCTGCTGAGCAGCGTCGGCCTGGCCGCCGGCGCGTTGCGGGGCGCCGGTCTCGACGCGGTTCTCGACGACATCGCCGGCGGTGTCGTCGCCACCCTGGCCGTGCACTCCCGGGGATCTCGGCTGCCCGGCGCGCCGATGACGCTGCGCGGCGGCCGCCTGCGCGGGCGAGCGGTCGCGGTCCCCAACCTGTCCCGTTCGGAACTGCTGGTGACCCTGGCGCACTCCGATGACGGCACCGTGGTGGCGGTCGCCCGCTGCGGCGCGGGGGTGACCGTGGTCGCGGGGGAATCGACCGACCCCGCCCAGCCGCTGGCCGACGTCGAGGTCGAAGCCGAGCCGCTGGCCACCGCGCCCGTCGGCATCGAAAAGGCGTTGACGGCGCCCATGGTCGCCGCGGCCGCCGACCTGGTCGGCACGGCGAGCGCCGCCCTGCATCGCGCCGTCGAGCACGCGAAGACGCGCCGCCAGTTCGGCAGACCGATCGGCGCGTTCCAGGGAATCAAGCACGCGCTCGCCGACAACTACGTCGGAGTGGAGCGCGCCCGCAGCCTCACCTACGCCGCCGCCGCCCGCCTCGGCGACCCGGCCACACCCCCGGCCGATGCCTGGACCGCCGCGGCGCTGGCCAAGGCGGCGGCCGGTGATGCGGCCGGCAATTGCGCGCGAACCGCGGTCCAGGTGCACGGCGCGCTCGGGCAGACCTGGGAGCACGACGCCCACCTCTACGTCCGGCACGCCTGGCAGGCCGCCGCCATGCTGGGCGACAGCCGCGCGCTCTATCACGAGGTGGGCCGCCGTTTCGCGGGAGGCGCGGCATGACCGCGCCGGTTTCGATAGTCGACGAATTCGGCGCGTGGCTGACGGACTTCCTGCCGAGGGACTATTACGACAACTATCGCGACTACCGCTGGGACCTGAAGCTGCGGCGCGATTACCAGCGGGCGGCCTTCGAGGCCGGCTGGCTACAACCGACCTGGAGCCGCGAACACGGCGGCCGGTCGCTGGGCCTGCGCGACGCCATGGAGGTGCGGCTCGAGGCGGCGATGCGGTCCGCGCCCAAGCTGCCCAACATCGCCGGCCCCAACGTCGCCGCGCCCGGCATCCGCCAGTTCGGCACGCCGGCCCAGGTCGACCGCCTCCTGGTTCCGCTGCTGCGCGGTGACGAGTGGTGGGCGCTGGGCATGTCCGAGCCGGAAGCCGGTTCGGATTTCGCCGGCCTGCGCACGCGCGCCGAACGCCACGGGGACAGCTTCTGCGTCAACGGTCACAAGATCTGGACCACCCAAGCCCACGAATCGCGATGGTGCACGCTGTACGCCCGGACCGACCCGGCGGCGCCGAAACACCGTGGCATTTCGTGCCTCATCCTCGACCTGCACTCCCCGGGGGTGCGCATCGAGCCCATCCGGATGGCCTCGATCTCCGACGAGACTTTCTGCGAGGTCTTCCTCGATGACGTCGAGGTGCCCGCGGAAAACCTGCTCGGCCCCCTGCACGGCGGGTGGAACGTCGCCTTGTCGTCGCTGCACCACGAACGCCAGATGATCTGGATCATGAACTGGGTCGAGATCAAGCGCGGGCTGGATGCGGTGCGCGGGGCGCAGCCGACCGCCGACATCTGCACGGAACTCGGCTCCCTGCTCGCGGACGCCGAAGCGCTGCGGGTCACCGGCTACCGCGCCTTGGGCAACGAGCTGGCCGGACGACCGAGCCCGGAGGCCGACATCATGAAGTTGCTGGGATCGGTTACCTTGCAGCGTGTTTGGGAGCTCGCCGCCGTCGCCGAGGGGACGCAGTCGCTCAGCGATCCGGATCTGCTCTTCGAACGCCAGGACGCGCTGGCCGCGACCATCTACGGCGGCACATCGGAGGTCCAGCGCAACATCATCGCCGAGCGGCTGCTCGGGCTGCCGAAGGGATGACGACGAATGGATTACGACCTCGGCGACGACGCCGCGCAGCTGCGAAAGCACCTGCGCGAGCTGGTTTCCAACAACATCCCCGCCGACTTCCTCGGCGCCTGCACCGAGAACCCGCGCGACCTGGCCACCACCGAGACGTTCTGCAAACTGCTGGCGGCCGAGGGCCTGCTGGCGCTGGCCTGGCCGAAAGAGCATGGCGGCGGCGGCGGTTCGGTCTGGCAGCAGACGGTGCTGCGCGAGGAGATGTGGGCCCAGCACGAGCCCCGCGGCCCGCAGTACATGGGAATCAACTGGGTGGGTCCGGCACTGATGCGTTACGGAACGGCCGAACAGAAGGCCAAGCACCTGGCCGCCATCGCCGCCGGCGACGTGATCTGGTGCCAGGGCTTCTCCGAGCCGGAGGCCGGTACCGACCTGGCCTCGCTGCGCACGCGTGCCATCCCGGATGGGGACGGTTGGCGCATCACCGGCCAGAAGGTGTGGACGTCGTACGCTTTGATGGCGTCGTGGTGCGTGCTGGCGGCGTGCACCGATCCCGAGGCGCCAAAACCCAAGCGCCTCACGCTCTTTCTGATCCCGATGGACCGGCCCGGCTTCACCGTCCGGCCCATCGGGTCGATGCTGGGACCGCATCACCTCAACGAGATGTTCCTCGACGACGTGCAGGCGTTCCCCGGCGACGTTCTCGGCGAGGTCGGCGACGGCTGGCGCGTCATGCGCGAGGCGCTGGCCTTCGAGCGGGTCGGCATCGCCCGCTACGCGCGCTGCGAATCGCTGCTCGACCGGATGAGCACCGCGCTCGGCGACGACTGGGGCGCGCTGCCGGAATCGCTGCGCTCCCGTTGGGTGCGGGCGCTCGTCGATCTGCGGGTGGCCCGGCTGCTGGCGTATCGCGCGGTGTCGTTGCAGGACGACCCCGCGGCCGGCGCGGCGGCCAGCGCCGCCCGCATCGCCACCACGACCTGTGATCAGCAGGTGGCCGAACTACTTTTCGACGTCCTGGGCCCGGTCGCGTTGGACAGCGGCGCCGGTGCCGCACTGCACGGGGCGATCGAAGACCATTGGCGTTACGCACAGGCGGCCACCGTGGCATCGGGCACCATCGAAGTGCAGAAGATGCTGGTGGCCCGGGACGTGTTGGGAGAACACCGGTGAAAACCGATCTGCCACAAGACATCAGCGACTTTGCCGCCGTCGCGGCCAAGCGGCTCGCCCGGTTGGGCGGCCCGCCGGCGGCGTTGCGCGCCGAAACGGACGACGGTGTCCGGGACGCCGCCCGCGCGGCCCTGACCGAGGTCGGCGCGTTCGAGCTCGATGTCCGGTCGGCACCCGACGACCTGCTCGCAGGGGCCGTGCTGTGCCGCGCGGCCGGCGCGACCGTGTTGCCCTATCCCCTCGTCGAGGAGTTGCTCTCGATCGACGGCGCGCGCCTCGCCCTGGTCAACCCCGAGGCGCCGCGCATCGACCACGGCGACCTGCCCGGCGACTGGGTCGCCGCCGACTTGGACGGCAACCGGTACCGCCCGCGGGCCGCGTCGCGCACCAACGCCAAACTGGGGCCGTTCCTGGTGCCCGCTTCCCTCGACGCACCCGATGGCACGATTCCGGCCGACGACGTTAACCTTCATCTCGTGCTGGGATCATGGCGGATTCTGGGATCGGTGCAGCAGGCGCTGCAGATCGTCACCGATCACGTGCGCTCCCGAATCCAGTTCGGCAAGCCGCTGGCGGACTTCCAGGCCGTCAGGTTCGCCGTCGCCGAGGCCGCCGTCGCCGTGCGTGGACTGCACGAGTTGGCGAAGTACACCATCTGCCGCCCGAAATCGCTGCCGACGCAGATTCGGTCGGCGGACGCACTGGTTCTGCGGCTCAAGGCATCCGACACTGCCCGGCAGGTATTGCGCACCTCCCATCAATTGCTCGGCGCCCTGGGCTTCTGCGATGAGTCCGACGTGAGCGTGCTCGACCGGCACACCCAACCGCTGATCCGCTTGCCGCTGGGTGCCGAGGGGCTGACGCTGCGGCTCATCCCGGGTGTCCCGGACGGCTCGCTGGAGACGCTGTTCAGCGGGCCGGTATCGGCGTGAGTACCACCGAACCGATCGCGGCCGAAGGCGCGGCGAATCCGCTAGCTGACGGAATCCCGTTCGGGGTCAAGCTTTCCGAGCTCGCCGCGCAGCGTCGGGACGAGCCGGGGGTGACCATCGTCGCCCTCGACGGCGCCGCGGAGTCGCTGACGTTCGGTGAGCTCGACGCCCGTGCCAACCAGTGGGGGCGCGCGCTGGCCGCCAACGGCGCCGAGCTCGGTTCCCTTGTGGCGCTGGCAATTCCGAACTCGACGCACCTGGTCCTCGCCACGCTCGGCTGCTGGAAGATCGGCGCCGTTCCCGTTCCCATGCACTGGGACCTGCCCGAATGGGAGCGGGATCGGGTGCGTGAGGTGATCGATCCGGCCGTCGTCGTCGATGAGGCGAGTCGGTGGCGCCTCGAGGAGCAGGCCGCGGCCGAGTCCGCCGACCCGATGCCGGTGGCAGTGTCCCCCAACGTCAACGGCATTTGCAGCAGCGGTTCGACCGGCACACCGAAGGTGATCCTCAGCCTGGCGCCGTCGCTCTGGACGCCCCAGCACGGCGAGCCGTTCCTGTCGAACTGGACGCCGGTCGCGCAGCCGCAGACCATCATGGTGCCCGCGCCGATGTATCACACAAACGGCTTCGCCACCTTCTTCTTCCTGTTGACCGGCGATCATCTGGTGATACTGGAAAAGTTCGATGCCGCACTGGTTCTGGACGTGATCGAACGCTTCAAGATCACCAACTTCACGGCCACGCCCACGATGCTCGCGCGGATAGCGGCCCGGCCGGATGTCCGGGAACGCGACCTGTCCAGCATCGTGTTCATCCTGCAGGGCGCCGCGGTGATGCCGCCGTCGCTCATGCATACCTGGTTCGAGTTGTTGAGCCCGCAGCAGATCGTGTCGGCCTACGGCATGACGGAAAACCTCGGGCTGACCGCGCTGCGGGGTGACGAGTGGCTCGCTCATCCGGGCAGCGTCGGCCGCGGATTCCGGGACACCGAGATCCGGATTCTCGACGCCGGCACCAGACAGCTCGGCCCGGGCGAGCACGGCGAAATCTATCTGCGCGCACCGATGAGCGCGGGGTCCCGCTACGTGGGCGGCGCGGCGCCGCTGCCGTCGACCGAGGACGGCTTCCGCTCCGCGGGCGACATCGGCTACCTCGACGAGGACGGCTACCTCTACATCGTCGACCGCCGGGTCGACATGATCATCACCGGCGGAGCGAATGTGTTTCCGGCGGAAGTGGAGTCGGCATTGGCGGGCCACCCCGAGATCGCCGACGTCGTCGTGATCGGCCTCGCCGATGCGCAGTGGGGACGACGGGTGCATGCGGTGGTGCAGCTCGCCGCCGGCGCGACGCTCACCGAGGACGACGTGATCGAGTACGCGAAGGGCCGGCTCGCCCACTACAAGGCCCCAAAGACCGTCGAGTTCGTCGATGCCATCCCCCGCACCGCGGCGACCAAGGTCAACCGCTCGGCGATGATCGAGGCGCGGGGCGGCTGAGGGCCGAAAGTCAGCCCACGGCCGTTATCCCGGCGTTGGATATGGTGAAGCCGCGCCCCGAGGTCACCGTGCACGTCACGCCGGCCGTCTCGGACCGGCAGCTAAACGGCCCGGCTCCAGCCGTCTG
>NZ_LZIZ01000158.1:0-11430 GCF_001666915.1 Mycobacterium sp. E3339
TCGATCGCGGGGTGAGTCACAGGAGCCACTTGCGCCCCTGGCCGGAGGACTCGACTGTTTACCCGCCTCATAGCGACTTTCGGGGAGGTGTCAGACCGGCGTGCGAAGGTACGGCGATGAAGCTGCAAGGAATCGAACTGCGTTACGTGCTGACCACGTATCTCGCCCACAATGGTCGAGCGACGATCGGCGAAATGATCGAAGCCCTTACCCGGCAGGGATTTCAGGTCAACGGCAGGGCATCAAAAGTCATCTCGGACGCCTTGCGTTGGGAGATCGCCCGAGACCGCGTCCGTCGCGTCGGTTGGGGACAGTACGGGCCCGGGCCCATCCCGCGGTCCACCGAATACCGTATCCACCAGCGCGTGCTGGCTCTGCGGGAGGCGGCAAAATTGTCGCTGTGAGGCGGGCAAACAGTCGCATCCTCCGGGGCGGAGGCGCAAGTGACGGATGTGACCACGGCCCGCCAGCGCCGCGAGCCCGAAAGTCGCGGCCCCGACACCGCACGAACTCACGCCTCGAAGCGGTACCCCATGCCCGACTCGGTCAGCAAGTGCTTGGGCTGTGACGGATCATCCTCAAGCTTGCGCCGCAGCTGGGCCAAATATACTCGCAGATAATGTGTTTCGGTGGCATAGGCCGGTCCCCACACCTCTTTGAGCAGCTCCTCGCGCCCCACCAGCTTTCCCCGGTTGCGCACCAGCACCTCGAGCATTCCCCACTCGGTGGGGGTGAGGTGGACTTCGGCGCCGTTCTTGATGACCTTCTTGGCGGCCAGATCGACGGTGAAGGCGTCCGTCTCGACCACCGGCTGCTCCAGCTCGGATGCCGCGGTGTTGCGGCGGATCGCCGCCCGCAGCCGTGCCAGAAACTCGTCCATGCCAAAGGGTTTCGTGACGTAGTCGTCCGCCCCCGCGTCAAGGGCCTCGACCTTGTCCGACGAATCCGTGCGCGCCGAAAGCACGATCACCGGGGCGGTGAGCCAGCCCCGCAGGCCGGCCAGCACATCGATGCCGGAGATGTCGGGCAAACCCAGGTCGAGAATCACCACGTCGGGCTTGTGCTCGGCGGCGGCGCGCAGCGCGCCGGCACCGGTCGACGCGGTGATCACCTCGTAACCCCGCACCGACAGATTGATGCGCAGCGCACGCAAAATCTGCGGCTCGTCGTCGATCACCAACACGCGCGTCATTGCGCACCAATCGGTTCCGGCGCCGCCAATTCCACCATCACAGTGAGCCCGCCGCCCGGGGTGTCCCCGGCCGCGATGGTGCCGCCCATGGCTTCGACGAAGCCGCGCGCTACCGACATGCCCAGCCCCACCCCCGTGGTGTTGTCGTGATCACCGAGGCGCTGGAACGCCTCGAAGATCTGCTCCTCGGTCCCGTGCGGGATGCCGGGCCCCTCGTCGATGACGTTGATCAGCACCCGGTCACCCACCCGCCCCGCGTTGACCCTTACCACACAGTTGGGCGCGTACCGCAGCGCGTTGTCGATCAGGTTGGCAAGGACCCGTTCCAGGAGACCGGCATCGGCCAGCACCACGGCGTCGCCGACGTCCACCTTCACCCGGTCGATGGCGGACCGATAGAAACCGGTGGCGCCCTTGCCGATACTGATCAGCGCGCGTTGCACCGTTTCCTCGAGATACACCCGGCGCAGGTCCGGGCGCACCACGCCGGCGGCCAGGCGCGACGAATCGAGCAGGTTTCCCACCAGCGCGGTCAGCTGATCGATCGATTCCTCGATGGTCGCCAGCAGTTCGGCGGTGTCCGCGGGGGAGAACGCGACGTCCTCGGCGCGCAGGCTGGACACCGCGACCTTGGCCGCCGCGAGCGGCGTCCGCAGGTCGTGGCTGACCGCCGACAGCAGGGAGCGCCGCAGCTCGTCGGCGCGCACGATCGCCTCGGCCCGGCTGGCTTCCTCGGCCAGCTCGCGCTGCCGGACCAGGCCCGCGGCCTGCTTGGCCACCGCGCCCAGCACCCGCCGATCCCGGGCCGAAAGCTTCCTGCCGGCCAGCAGCATCCAGAACTCGTCGTCGCCGACCTCGATCGCGGTGTCGGCGGAATCGACGGTGACACAAGGGTCCCGGCCGACGCAGGCGACGACGTCGCCCTTCTTGCCGTCGGCGCGCGCCTCCTCGCTGGGTTCGCGCAGCATGCTGACCGCGCGCTGGGAGTAGGTCTCGCGCACCCGCTCCAGCAATGTCTCGAGATCGGCCCCGCGCAGCACCGAGCCCGCGAACAGGGTCAACAGCTCGGCCTCCTGCGATGCGCGCCGGGCCTCGCGGGTGCGCTTGGCCGCGCCGTCGACCAGGACGGCGACCGCGACGGCGATCAGCAGCAGTACGAGTTCGGTGACGGCCGCATCGGGTTCGGCGATGGTGAAGGTGTGCCGGGGCGCGGTCAGGAAATAATTCAGCAGCAGGCTGGACAGCACCGCCGAAACCACCGCCGGCGCAACGCCTCCCAGCAGTCCGACCAGCAGCACGCCGACGAAGAACAGGGCGCTGTCGCCGCTGGTGCCCAGATACGGGTCAAGCGCCGTGACGATCACCGCGCAGATGGCCGACGGCACGATGAAGGCCGCCAGCCACGACGCCACCCGCCGCTCGCCGGCCGCCAGCGACGCCGCGCGAAAGCCGCGTTTGGATTCCTCGTGCGTGACCAGGTGCACGTCGATCTTGCCGGACAGCTCGACGATCCGCGCGCCGATGCCCTCCTCGAAGACCCGCGCCCATCGCGATCGCCGCGAGGTGCCGATCACCAGCTGCGTGGCGTTCATCTCGCGGGCGAAATCGAGTAGGGCCGTGGGCACGTCGTCGCCGACCACGGTGTGCAGCGAGGCGTCCAGGCTGCTGGCCAGTTCGCGGATCTTGGCCATCCGTGTCTCCGACAGTCCGGCCAATCCGTCGCCGCGTATGACGTGCACCACCATCAGCTCGGCGCTGGACTTCGACGCGATCCGGGATGCCCGCCGTACCAGCGTCTCGGACTCCGGTCCCCCGGTGACGGCCACCACCACCCGCTCGCGGGCCTCCCATATCTCGGTGATCTTGTTCTCGGCGCGGTATTTGGCCAGCGCGGTGTCGACCTGGTCGGCGAGCCAGAGTAGCGCCAGTTCCCTTAGCGCGGTGAGGTTTCCGCGGCGGAAGTAGTTGCTCAGCGCGGCGTCGATGCGCTCGGGCGCGTACACGTTTCCGTGGGACAGCCTGCGGCGCAACGCCTCCGGAGTGATGTCGATGAGCTCGACCTGCGACGCCTGCCGGACGATGGAATCCGGGATGGTCTCTTTCTGCTCGATGCCGGTGATCGCAGCGACGACGTCGTTGAGGCTTTCCAGGTGCTGGACGTTGACGGTGGAAATCACGGTGATTCCCGCGTCGAGCAGTTCCTCGACGTCCTGCCAGCGCTTGGCGTTCTTGCTGCCCGGCGTGTTGGTGTGGGCGAGCTCGTCGACGAGGACCACCTGCGGTTTGCGGGCGAGCACGGCCGGCACGTCAAGTTCGGCGAAGGTGCTGCCGCGGTATTCGATGAAGCGCGGCGGGACGAACTCGATGCCCTCAAGCAGCTCAGCGGTTTTCGCCCTGCCGTGGGTCTCGATCACGCCGGCCACCAAGTCCGTGCCGCGCTCCAGGCGACGATGTGCCTCGCCGAGCATCGCGTACGTCTTGCCAACCCCGGGTGCTGCGCCGAGGTAAATCCGCAGCTCGCCGCGCTTGGGGCGGTGGTCAACGGCACTCACGTCAACCATCATCCCCCTATCGCGCTAGCTCGAGACCGGATATTTGTGATCGAGTTGCAGGTTGAGTTGCAACACGTTGACGCACGGTTCACCGAAGAAACCGAGCGTGCGGCCGCTTCGATTCTGCGCCAACACCTCCCGGATCTCCTCGACGCCGACATGGCGGGCCTTGGCCACCCTCGCCACTTGGAGGTCGGCGTAGGCCGGCGAGATGTTCGGGTCCAGCCCGCTGCCGCTGGTGGTGACGGCGTCGGCGGGCACGGCCGGATTGGCCGGCGCGGCGCCGCGGATCGGCACGATCTGCCCTGTCGAATAGTCCTCGCCATCCTTGGCGCACTCGACCCGCGCCCCCTGGTAGAGGCTCAAGAACGGCGCCGGCGTCGTCTGGCACGGTTCGTTCACGCTGACCACCCGGGTGGGGTGGACGACGTTTCCGCGGGAGTCGCGGGGCCCGATCACCGACAGCACCGCGCCCACGCCGCCGCCCGTGCAAAACGGTCGCGACCCGTCCACGCCTTCCAGCCGCCCCACCGCGACACTGCGCGTGCACACCTGCGTGAGCAGGCTCGGCTTGCCCGCCGTATCGACAATGCTTTCCGGCCCGAGGTTGCTCGCGCCCGACGACAGCGGGTCGTAACCGGAACCGGCCGCCGAGGGGCGGCTCTGGAAGTACTGGGGCAGCGGGTTGCCGCTGGAGTCGGTGAACAACTGCCCGATCAGCCGGCTGCCGATTCCCTTGCCGTTCGCGGTCAGAATCGACCCGTCGGCCTTGTCGTGCAGTCCCGGAACCTGCGCGACCAGCCAGACCAGCAGCGGGTAGGCGACGCCGGTGATCACGGTGAGCACCAGCAGCGCGCGAAACGCCGCCCAGTGCATGCGGAAGAAGTTCGAGAAGCTCATGTCAGGACATCCCCGGGACGAATTGGATGATCAGGTCGATCAACTTGATTCCGACGAACGGGGCGACGATGCCGCCGAGGCCATAGATGTAGAGGTTGCGGCTCAACAGCTTTGACGCGCTGCTCGGCGTGTAGCGCACCCCTCGTAGCGACAACGGGATCAGCGCGACGATCACGGCCGCGTTGAAGATCACCGCCGACAGGATCGCCGACTGCGGGCTGTGCAGCCGCATGATGTTCAGCGTGTCCAGCCCGGGGAACAGGGCGACGAACATCGCCGGGATGATCGCGAAATACTTCGCGATGTCGTTGGCGATCGAGAAGGTGGTCAGCGCGCCGCGGGTGATGAGCAGCTGCTTGCCGATCTCGACGATCTCGATGAGCTTGGTGGGGTCGGAGTCGAGGTCGACCATGTTGCCCGCCTCTTTGGCGGCCGAGGTGCCGGTGTTCATGGCCACGCCCACGTCGGCCTGAGCCAGCGCCGGCGCGTCATTGGTGCCGTCGCCGGTCATCGCAACCAACTTGCCGCCCTCCTGCTCGCGCTTGATCAGTGCGAGTTTGTCTTCTGGTGTGGCCTCGGCGAGGAAGTCGTCGACGCCGGCCTCATCGGCAATCGCCCTGGCGGTCAACGGGTTATCGCCGGTGATCATCACCGTGCGGATGCCCATCTTGCGCATCTCGTCGAATCGGTCCCGCATGCCCTGCTTGACGACGTCCTTGAGGTGGATGACGCCCAGCACCGAGGCGTCGCCGCCGCGGCTTTCCCCGACCACCAGCGGGGTGCCGCCGCCGGCGGAGATGCCGTCGACGACCTCGCCGAGCTGTTGTGGCACCTTGCCGCCTTGCTCGCGCACCCATTCGGCGACGGAGCTGGCCGCACCCTTGCGCAGCTGATGGCCGTCGAGGTCCACACCGGACATCCGGGTGGTGGCCGAGAAGCTCACCCATTGGGCTTGCGAGAGTTCGCCGGGCGTGCGGGCGCGAAGACCGAAGTGCTGCTTGGCGTATACGACGATCGAGCGCCCCTCCGGGGTTTCGTCGGCGAGGCTGGACAGCTGCGCCGCGTCGGCCAGCTGCTCGTTGGTGACGCCGTCGAGCGGAACGAAGGCGGCGGCCTGCCGGTTGCCCAGGGTGATCGTGCCCGTCTTGTCCAGCAGCAGCGTGTTGACGTCGCCTGCGGCCTCGACCGCGCGTCCGGACATGGCCAGCACGTTGCGCTGCACCAGCCGATCCATGCCGGCGATGCCGATGGCCGACAGCAGCGCACCGATCGTCGTCGGGATCAGGCACACCAGCAGCGACACCATCACGATCCCGGTGACACCGTTTGCGTTGAGCGCCTGGGTATCCGGGACGCCCGGGTTGTTCATCTTCGAATAGATCGCCAACGGCTGCAGGGTGGCGACGGCGAAGACGAAGATGATCGTCAGCGCGGCCAGCAGGATGTTGAGCGCGATCTCGTTGGGGGTCTTCTGCCGGTTGGCGCCCTCGACGAGTGCGATCATCCGGTCGATGAAGCTCTCCCCGGGCCGCTGGGTGACCTGCACGACGATCCGGTCGCTCAGCACGGTGGTGCCGCCGGTGACCGCGGAGCGGTCGCCGCCGGACTCGCGGATCACGGGCGCCGACTCTCCGGTGATGGCCGATTCGTCCACGGAGGCAATGCCTTCGACGACGTCGCCGTCACCGGGTATCACCTGTCCGGCCTCGACGACGACGATGTCGCCCTGCTGCAGCAGCGGCGCGGCGACCTCCTCCTCGACGCCGGGGCTGCCGGGCGCCCAGTCCTTGAGCCGTCGCGCCATCGTGTGACTCTTTGCCCGGCGCAGGGTTTCGGCCTGGGCCTTGCCGCGCCCTTCCGCCACCGCCTCGGCGAGGTTGGCGAAAAGGACGGTGAGCCATAGCCATATCACGGTCAACCAGGCGAACCAGGTCGGATCGATGATGGCGAGCACGGTGCTCCAGGTGGCGCCGATCTCCACGATGAACATCACCGGGTTGCGCCACAGCGAGCGGGGGTCGAGTTTGCGCAGCGCGTCCGGCGTCGAGCGCCAGAGCATCTTCGGATCGAGCAAACCCCCTTGCACCCGTTTGGTATTCGCCGAGCCGGCGGGTTGCGCCTGCTCGGTCGGGTCGACGGTGGTCGCGGCCATCAGTGGATTCCTTCGGCGAGAGGTCCGAGCGCCAGCATGGGCAGGAAGGTGAGCGCGACGAGAATCAGGGTCACGCCCGCGACCATTCCCACGAATTGGGGCCGGTGCGTGGGCAGCGTGCCCACCGATTCCGGCGTCTGGCCCTGCTTGGCCAGCGAGCCCGCCAGGGCGAGCACCAAGACGATCGGCAGGAACCTGCCGAACACCATGGCCAACCCGAGGGCGGTGTTGTACCAGTTGGTGTTGACGCTGATTCCGGCGAATGCCGACCCGTTGTTGTTGGCCGCGGAGGTGAACGCGTACAGCACCTCCGACAGCCCGTGCGGGCCGCCGTTGAGCATGCCGGCGCGTTCACCCGGCAGCGCCATCGCGATCGCGGTGCCGGTCAGCACGATCAACGGCGTCACCAGGAAATAGCTTGCGGCGAGCTTGATTTCGCGTGGGGTGATCTTCTTGCCGAGATACTCCGGGGTGCGCCCGACCATGAGCCCCGCGACGAACACGGTGATCACCGCCAGGATCAGCATGCCGTACAGACCCGAGCCGGTGCCGCCCGGCGCGACCTCGCCGAGCTGCATGTTGAACAGGGCCATCATGCCGCCGAGACTGGTGTAGGAGTCGTGGAACGAGTCGACTGCGCCGGTGGAGGTGAGCGTCGTCGAGTCGGCGAACACCGCGGAGTTGGCGACGCCGAATCGCTGCTCGACCCCCTCCATCGCCGACCCGACCGCGGTGGGCACCGTGCCGTGGTGCTGCAGTTGGAACCACATCATGAAGGTCACGCTGATCGCGTACAGCGAAGCCATCACCGACGCGATCGCGTAACCCTGCTTGGTGTTGCCCACCATGCGCCCGAACGTGCGGGGCAGCGAGAAGCTGATCACCAGCAACAGGAAGATCTCCAACCAGTTGGTCCACCGGGTCGGGTTCTCGAACGGGTGCGCGGAGTTCGCGTTGTAGAACCCGCCGCCGTTGGTGCCCAGCTCCTTGATGACTTCCTGGCTGGCGACGGGGCCGCCGGTGATCGTCTGGTGCGCCCCGTTGAGGGTGGTGACGACCTGGTCGTTCAGGTGGAAGTTCTGGATAACCCCGCCCGCGATCAGCACGATGGCGCCCAGGATCGCGATCGGCAGAAGGATGCGCAGTGTTCCGCGCACCAAATCGACCCAGAAGTTCCCCAGGTCGCCCGTGCGCGTGCGGGCGAAGCCGCGCACCAGCGCGATCGCCACGGCCATGCCGACGGCCGCCGAGACGAAGTTCTGCACGGCCAGCCCCGCCATCTGGACGAGATGGCCCTGGGTGGACTCACCGGAGTAGGCCTGCCAGTTGGTGTTGGTGACGAAGCTGATCGCGGTGTTCCAGGCCAGCCCGGGGGTCATCTGGGTGGCGGGATCGTGCAGATGCAATGGCAACTTGCCCTGCAGGAGCTGGAAGAAGAACAGGAACAGGATGCTGACCGAGGAGAACGCCAACACGCTGCGCGCGTAGGCGCCCCAGCTCTGTTCCGAGCGCGCGTCGACCCCGATCAGCCGATAGATGGCCCGCTCGACGGGGCCATCCTTTGGCGACGTGTAGACCCGATACATGTAGTCGCCCAACGGCACATGCACCGCCACCAGCGCCACGACGAGGAGGCCGAGAAAGAGCAGACCCGCCGTCGTCGCGCCCATCAGAACCGCTCCGGGAACAGCAGAGCGCACGCGAGAAACAGCGCGAGCATGACGGAAAGTACCAGGCCGACGATGTTTTCGTAGCTCACAGCCGCTCGACCAACTTCTGCACCCAGCCCAGTGCGGCGAACACGACAACCGTCAACACGACGAACGCCACTACGCCCATTCCGAGCCCACCTTGTCTCCGTCCAGCGCAACCACGCGCATACGAAAGGGCCTCGTCGAGGCCGCCACGGCGCCGTCTCTCGAGGCGATATCAGCTTGAAATTAGCTGGCGCCCCTGGGCTAGGGCCTTTGGTTGACACTTCCCTAACGGCGTCGCGGTTCACCTTTACGGTTTCTTAACACCCGCCGGCACGCGCACCGCGCGGCTATCCGGCGTCGGCGCCCGGGCCGTCGATCATCGGGATCCGGACCCGGAAAACCGTTCTGCCCTCGGTGGATTCGGCGGTGACGGAGCCGTGGTGGGCCTTCACGATGGAACTGACGATCGCCAGGCCGAGCCCGGTGCCGGTGCCGTTGAGTCTCGAGTTGTCCGCCCGGGCGAACCGTTCGAACAAGCGGGGGAGAAGCTCGGGGTCGATGCCCGGTCCGTCGTCGGTGACGGTCAGTTCGACGCACGGCGCGTCGGGCCCGTCGCGGTGGCAGGTGATCCCGGTCGTGACCGTGACCCCGGGCGGGTTGTGCACCCGGGCGTTGTTGAGCAGGTTGCTCACCAGCTGGTGCAGCCGCGCGTGATCCCCGCGGACCCACACCGGTTCGTCGGGCAGGTCTTTCACCCAATGATGCGTCGGCGCGGCGACCGCCGCGTCGTTGACGGCGTTGACGACGAGCTCGGCGAGGTCGACGTCCTCGCTCTGCAGGTCCTGCCCTTCGCCCAGGCGGGACAGCAACAACAGCTCGTCGACCAGCAGCGTCATCCGCCGCGCTTCGGACTCGATGCGGGCCAGCGCGTACTCGGTGGTCGGCGGCAGCGCGGAGCTGTCCTGCCGGGTGAGTTCGGCGTATCCCTGAATCGCGGCCAGCGGCGTCCGCAGCTCGTGGCTGGCGTCGGTGATGAATTGCCGCATTCGCAGGTCGGATTCGGCGCGCTGAGCCAGCGCGCTATCGACGTTGTCCAGCAACCGGTTCAGGGTGTGGCCGACGATGCCGACCTCGTTCTGCTGGTTGGTGTCGCGGGGCCGCACCCGGACGCTGATCCGGTGGTCGTCGTCGGCGAGCGGCATGGCCGCGACTTCGGCCGCGGTGGCGGCCAGCCGGCGCAACGGGCGAAGCGTGTAGCCGACGACCCAAACGGTGAGCCCCGCGGTGACCGCCAGGGCCGCCGCGATGAGCAGGGTGGTGGTGAGCTGCTTGCGCGCGATGATCTGGTCGGCGAGGTTCAGCGACACCCCGGCAACCAGCACTTCGGGCCCGTCGGCGTGGCTGTCGAGCCGGTAGAATCCCAGGCTGCCCAGGTTTTCGGTCCGTGGCGGCCCGTCGGTCCACGACTGCGCTTCGATGGCGCGCACGACGTCGGCGGGCGCCGGTCGCGCCTCGGCTTCGGAGAAGACCGCCGAGCCGATGACGGTGCCGTTGTGCAGCACCACGATCAGGTTTCCCGGCGTTTGATCGGTGAACTGCAGCATCGCCTGGTCCAGTGGCTTGGCGCCCTCACCCGGATTGCTTGGACTGTCACGGTATTTGGTGTAGGAGTGGCCCAACGCGTCCAACGAACCGGCAACGTCGGCGTCGCTCATCGACGTGACGTAACCGCGCAGGCTCAGCACGGAGACGATTCCCACCGTCATCAGCACCACGCTGACCACGGCCAGGACGCCCAACAACAACTGGCGGCGTAGCGAACGGGGTAGCCACCCCGGAAGGTCGCCGGACAAGGCGTCCCGGCGCCGGGTCATTCCGGTGGCCGCAACATGTACCCAACACCGCGAACGGTGTGAATCATCGGTTTCCGGCCGGAATCGATCTTCTTTCTCAGATAGGAGATGTAGAGATCCACGATGCTGGTGCGCCCGGCGAAGTCGTAGTTCCAGACGCGGTCGAGGATCTCGCTGCGGCTAAGCGCGCGCCGGGGATTGCGCATCAAAAAGCGCAGCAGCTCGAACTCGGTTGAGGAAAGCGATATCTGGGTGCCGTCGCGGGTGACGTCGCGGCTGGCGGTGTCGAGGCGCAAGTCGCCGACGTTGAGGGTTTCCGCGGCCGGCGGGGTCTGCTGACCGGAACGGCGCAACAACCCGCGCAGCCGGGCGACGAGCTCTTCGAGGCTGAACGGCTTGGTCATGTAGTCGTCCGCGCCCGCGGTCAGGCCGGTGACCCGGTCCATGACCGAGTCCCGCGCGGTCAGGAAGAGCGTCGGGGTGTACGGATCGGATTGGCGGACGCGCTCCAGAATCCGCAACCCGTCGACGTCGGGAAGCATGATGTCGAGCACGAGGACGTCGGGGCTGGTCTTCTCGAACTTGGCCATGGCCTCGCGCCCGTTGTGGGCGATGTCGACGACCCAGCCCTCGTAGTGCAGCGCCATCTTCACCAGGTTGGTCAGCGCCGGCTCGTCATCGACCAGCAGAACCCTGATCGGTGAGCCGTCGGCGCGGTAGATCCGGGGCAGCTGCCCAAGGATGGCCTGGCGGGGGCGCTGACCCCCCGCGTATCCCGACATTGCGGTCATGTCCCTACATTCTGGCAAGCCGCACATGTGACTGTCACGGACTTCATAGGGTTCTCAAATGTTGAGGGGTCGGGCGGGGTCGCAGCGGGGACGCTCGCTTACCGGTCGAATAAGCCGACCGGCCGACCCAAAGATATTGCGGGGCAGAGCTATTGGTTCAACGGCAAAGGGCCCGCACACCACGGTGTGCGGGCCCTTCGAGTGAGGACGCGGATCAGGCCCAGCTGGACCCAACGGCGCTGTCGGTGCTGGCCATGTTGCTGCCGGCGCTCTGCACCTTCTGCCCGTGGGCG
>NZ_LZIZ01000159.1:0-676 GCF_001666915.1 Mycobacterium sp. E3339
AGCATGGGGTGGTGGTCGAGCAGGGCCTGCAAGATGGTCACGACGTCGGTGGGGGTGGCCCCGGCCGGGGCTTGCAGGACCAGGGTTTGGTTGAACTGGTCGATGGGGCCGTCAATGTCGAACAGCCATCCCATGATCGGGGTCGGCGTGATCGCCCCGATGCCCTCATCGACAACCCGGGTGTGGCCCTCGGTGATGCCGGGAATGCCGGCCAGTCGGGCCACGGTCTGCTCGACGAAGATATCGCGGGGCCGGCAGCTCAGCCCCGCCTCCCGCGCCCGGGACACCACCTGCATCGACAAGATGCTGTCCCCACCCAAATCGAAGAACGAGTCATCCACCCCGACCCGCTCCACCCCGAGCACCTCGGCATAAATGCCGGCCAGGATTTCTTCGATGGCGGTGGTGGGGGCGCGGTAATGATCGGCGTCGACATAGTCCGGTGCGGGTAGGGCGCGGGTGTCGAGTTTGCCGTTGAGCGTGGTGGGCAAGGTGTCGAGGGTGACGATGGCGGTGGGCACCATGAACCCGGGAAGCCGCTCGGCCAGAGCCGACCGCGCGGTGGTGGGATCGACCGTGCCGGGGGCACTTTCGACGACGTAGCCGGTGAGGCGTTTGTCGCCGGGGCGGTCTTCGCGCACGATGACCGCGGCCTGCTCCACCCCGTCGAGGCTGG
>NZ_LZIZ01000160.1:0-15909 GCF_001666915.1 Mycobacterium sp. E3339
ATCAGGGTGGTGTGCTTCCCGGAGCGCTGGCTCGACCTGCGTTACGTGGGCCCCGCCAAGGACGCCGGCGGCACCGGCGAGTTGCTGCGCGGCATCGTGGCGCAGCGCTCCGCGACCACGGCCAAGACGATCGTGGCGCTGCGCAGCGCGCAGCTGATCACCTTCACGGCCATGGACATCGGCGACCCGCGGGCGTTGGTTCCGGTGCTCGGCGTCGGTCTGGCGCAGCAACCGCCGGCCCGATTCGACGCGTTCAGCATGCCGACCCGGGTCGGTGCGCGGGCCGACGAGCGGCTGCGTTCGGGCGCCTTGCTGGCCGAAGTCGTTGACTACCTTGGCATTCCGCAGTCGGCGCGCCCGGTGGTGGAGTCGGTGTTCACCGGCCCGCGCAGCTACGTCGAGATCGTCGCCGGCTGTCGTCGCGACGGCCGGCACGCCACCACCGAGGTGGGGATGAGCATCGTCGACGCGGAAGCGGGGCGGGTCCTGGTGAGCCCGTCGCGCGCATTCGACGGCGAGTGGGTGTCGACGTTCGCCCCGGGCACGCCGTTCGCGATCGCCGTCGCGATCGAACAGCTGATCGCGCTGCTGCCGGAGGCCGAATGGTTCCCCGGCCACCGGTTGGCCAGAGATTTCACCGCGCAATACGCAACCCAATAGAGAAGAGAGCAACGATGTTTCAGGTATGGCCCCAGCGTCCTTCGAGGGTCCGGTGACGTCCGGCGCCGTCATGCCGATCGTCCGCGTGGCAATCCTCGCGGACAGCAGGCTGACGGAAATGGCGTTGCCGGCCGAGTTGCCGCTGCGTGAAATTTTGCCCGCCGTTCAGCGTTTGGTGGTGCCCGCGGCGTCCAACGGCGAGTCCGACGAGCGGGGCGCGGCCGACCTCAGTGGCGCGATCCAACTGAGCCTCGCGCCGATCGGCGGCGCACCGTTCAGCCTGGACGCCAGCCTGGACACCGTCGGGGTGGTGGATGGTGACCTGCTGGCGCTGCAGCCGGTGCCCGTCGGCCAGGCGGCCCCCGGCATCGTCGAGGACATCGCCGACGCGGCCATGATCTTCTCGACCTCGCGGCTGCGGCCTTGGGGCGCAGCGCATATCCAGCGCGGCGCGCTCGCCGCGGTGATCGCCGTCGCCCTCCTTCTCACCGGCCTCTCGGTCACCTACCGGGTGACCACCGGCGCGCTGGCCGGGTTGGTGGCCGTCAGCGCCGTCGCGGCGGTGACCGCCATCGTCGGCCTGCTGGTCGCGGCCCGTTCGCCGCGCACCGGGACGGCGTGCTCGATCGCCGCGCTGGTGCCCATCGGCGCCGCGCTGGCGTTGGCGGTGCCGGGACGGTTCGGGCCGGCGCAGATCATGCTCGCCGCGGCCGGCGTCACGGCGTGGTCGCTGATCGCCCTGATGGTGCCCAGCGCCGAACGGGAGCGCGTCGTGGCCCTGTTCACCGCCACCGCGGTGGTGGGCGCCGGGGTGGCGCTGGCGGCGGGCGCCGAGGTGCTCTGGCAGCTGCGCCCGGTCGCCATCGGCTGCGGCCTGATCGTCGCGGCGCTGCTGGTCACCATCGAGGCGGCCCAGCTCTCGGCGCTGTGGGCGCGCTTCCCGCTGCCGGTCATCCCCGCGCCCGGCGACCCCACGCCGTCGGCCCCGTCGTTGCGGGTGCTCGAGGACCTGCCGCGGCGGGTCCGGGTCGGCGACGCCCATCAGAACGGATTCATCGCGGCCGCAGTACTTCTCAGCGTCCTGGGCTCGGTGGCGATCGCGCTGCGCCCCGAGGCGCTCGGCGGCGTCGGCTGGTACGTGGTGGGCGCCACCGCGGCGACGGCCGTGCTGCGGGCCCGGGTGTGGGACTCGGCCGCCTGCAAGGCGTGGCTGCTCGCGCAGCCCTACCTGGCCGCCGGCGTCCTGCTGGTGCTCTACACCGCGACGGGACGCTACGCGGCCGCGCTCGGCGCGGCTCTGGTGCTGGTCGCGCTGGCCTCGGTGTGGATTGTCGTGGCGCTCAACCCGCGGATCGCCGAGCCGGACAGCTATTCGCTGCCGGTGCGCCGGCTCGTGGGCTTCGTCGCGGCCGGGCTCGACGCGTCGCTGATCCCGGTGATGGCGTACCTGGTCGGCATCTTCACCTGGATACTCAATCGATGATCCGGTCCGGGTCAGCCTGTCTCGCAGCGGCTTTGGCGGCCGTGCTGTGGACGTGCCCGTCCGCGCTGGCCATCGAAGCGCCGAAGGTCGACCCGGGCGTCCCGCCGCCCAGCGGGAGTCCCGGCCCCGTGCAACCGATGGAGCAGCGCGGCCCGTGCAGCGTCTCCGGGGTGATCCCCGGCAGCGATCCCGCGGCCGTCGCCCCCGGCCAGGCGATGCTGAATCTGCCTGGGGCGTGGCAGTTCTCGCGTGGAGAGGGTCAGCTGGTGGCGGTGCTCGACACCGGGGTGCGGCCCGGCCCGCGGCTGCCGAACGTCGATCCGGGCGGTGACTTCGTCGAGACGACGGACGGCCTGACCGACTGCGACGGCCACGGCACCCTGGTGGCCGGGCTCATCGCCGGGCAGCCCGGGGACGACGGGTTCGCCGGCGTGGCGCCCGCCGCGCGGGTCGTGTCGATCAGGACGACGTCGGCCAAGTTCTCGCCCCGGACCCCCGGCGGCGACCCGCTGATGGCCCGGGCCTCGCTGGACGTCGCGACGCTGAGCCGGGCGATCGTGCACGCGGCCGACCTCGGCGCCCGGGTGATCGACATCTCCACGCTCACTTGCCTGCCCGCCGACCGGCCCGTCGACCAGGCCGCGCTCGGCGCGGCGATCCGCTACGCGGCGGTGGACAAGGACGCGGTGATCGTGGCGGCCGCCGGCAACACCGGGCCGACCGGGGCGGTCGCCGGTGGCACGTCATGCGAGTCCAACCCGCTCACCGACCTCAGCCGCCCCGACGACCCGCGCAACTGGGCCGGCGTCACCTCGCTGTCCATCCCGTCCATGTGGCAGCCCTACGTGCTGTCGGTGGCCGCGCTGGCGCCGGACGGCCAGCCGGCGAAATTCACCATGGCCGGGCCGTGGGTGGGCGTCGCGGCGCCCGGCGAGCGCATCGTGTCGATCAGCAACGCCGACGGTGGCGGACTGGCCAACGGGCTGCCCGACGAACACCAGCAACAGATCGCGCTGAGCGGCACCAGCTATGCGGCCGGTTATGTGGCCGGCGTCGCGGCGCTGGTGCGCAGCAAGTACCCGGAGCTGAACGCCACCCAGGTCGTGCGCCGCATCACCGCGACCGCCCGGGGCGGCGCCAGGGCGCCGTCGAACGTCGTCGGCACCGGCAGCGTGGACCCGGTCGCGGCGCTGACCTGGCAGCTGCCCGCCGCCAATCAGCCTCCCGCCGCGCCGGTCAAGCCGGTCGCCGCCCCGCCGGCGCCGGCACCCAAGGACACCACCCCGCGGACCGTCGCGCTGGCCGGAACCGCCGCGCTCGCTGTGCTTGTCGCAGTCGCGGGCGGCATCGCCGCCACCGCCACCCGCCGACGAAAGGACCCCACCCCGTGAGTCTGCAGCGCTGGATACCCACCCCTGGAGCCGGGCGAATCACGCTGGCGCTGCTGGCCGTCGTGCCCGCGGTGATGGCCTACCCCTGGCGGTCGCCGCGGGATTACTGGCTGCTGGGCATCGCCGCGGCCGCCGTGGTCGTGCTGTTCGGCTGCTGGCGCGGTTCGTATTTCACCACGCTGCTGCGCCGCCGGGTGGCGATGATGGGGCGCGGCGAGGCGACCGCTCCCGAATCCGCCACCGCGACAACGGCGCTGCTGCGGGTCGGGGGGCCGGACGGCCCCGCCGATGTGCTGCCGCTGCCCTTGATCGCCCGCTACCTGGACCGCTACGGCATCCGCGCGGACAAGATCCGAATCACCAGCCGCGACAACGCATCCGATGCGTCGAGGCGCGAAACGTGGATCGGGCTCACGATATCGGCCACCGACAACCTGGCGGCGCTGCGGGCGCGCTCGGCGCGCATCCCGTTGCACGAGACCGCGCAGGTGGCGGCGCGCCGGCTCGCCGACCATCTGAGGGAGCTCGGCTGGGACGTCAACGGCGTGGCAGCCGACGACGTCCCGCGGCTGCTCACCTCCAACCCGCGCGAGCGCTGGTCGGGGGTGCAACGCGGCGCGTCGGATTACCTTGCGGCATACCAAATCCGGGTGGACGGCGAGCTGGCCGAAACGCTCGAGGCGATCCGGACGCATCCGGCGCGGGAAACGTGCACCGCGCTGGAGTTCGCCGGGGACGGCACGAACATCACCGTCGCGGCCGCGTGCGCTTTCCTGACCGACACGGCACCCGAGCGGACCGCGCCGCTGCCGGGGCTGACCCCGCAGCACGGCAATCACCGGCCGGCCCTGTCGGCCTTGGACCTGTTGTCGACGCGGCGCCTGGACGGGCATACCGCCGCGCCGGCGGGCCTGCTGGCCGAGCTGGACTGGCCGCCGCTGGCGACGCCGGCGCCGGTCGCCGAACCGGCTAGAACATGACCGTCTGCAGGAACGCGGTCATCCGGCGCAGGTAGTCCAGCTGGCTGACGTGCAGGACGTGGCTGCCCGGAAACCAGTGCAGCGCACAGCGATCCCAGTGCTCCCACAGCTTGAGGGCGTGATCGGGCGGCGCCATGCGATCGCCGAGCCCGGTGATGATCATCCGTCGGTCCTTGTCCAGCAGCGGCCGATAGGTCAGCGGGCAGTGGTAGGACAGCCCGTCGGCTAACTCCGCGCGGCTGATGTGCGACAGGCGCAGCCCCAGGCGCACGAGTCGGTTGGCCGGAAACCATTCGTCGAACAACGTGGCCGGGGTGACGACGGGACAGTTCGGGATGACGGCCTCGAGCCGGTCGTCGACCGAGGCCACCAGGGCCGAGGTGTATCCGCCCAGCGAGATGCCGGTCAACGCGATGCGGTCGACACCGGTGCCGCGCAGGTAGTCGATGACGGACCGGAAGTCGTGCACGGCCTGGGCCATCGCCTCGGCGAAACCGCTCAGGCCGCCGGCGAAATAGCCGAAACCGCTGAAGGGCGAATATCTTTCGGCCCGCTTGCCGTGAAAAGGCAAGGTGTACAGCAAAACGTCGTAGCCGGAGCGGTAATACCACGGCAGCGTGAAGAACCGGCCGTTGGCCAGATACGAAGACCCCATGAAGCCGTGGATGACGCACAGCGTGGGACGCGGCCCGTCGTCGTGGCGCCAGTGCTGCGCGCGCACGATGTTGTTGGCCTTCCAGGCGCCCCACTGCCCGCGCATCGCGGGATTGATGGCGGTGAAGCTGCTGTCGAACGCGATGTTTTCCACCGTGCCGCCCGCGGCCCACTCGGTCAGCGGGCTCGCCGGCCGTGACGAAACCCGCGGCGACGCGGCCGGTGCGGGAAACGACTTCGCCGGATCGCGTTGCGCGGCCAGCTCGGCGTAGAAGTTCAGGTTGGCGCGCTCGGCGCGGGCGGCGGAGTGCCGCAGCGAGGCGGCGAGCACGGCCGGCGCCACCGTCGCGGTGAGCAGCGACGACACCCAGGTGCGCAGGGCGAGGTCGCCGATGGCCGAGCCCTCGATTACCATGCGCTGGCGGGGGGACAACGCGGAATTCGGGGGTAATCCGTCGACGTCGACGGGCACGTCCGCGCCCTGCCAGGCGGCGGGAATGTCCGGGACGGGGATGGGCGGATCAATCGAAGTGTCGGGCGCCACGAACCCCGATGCTAACCCCCCGGCGCGGACCCCGGGGCCAGTTGGGCGGCGCCGGGGTGGCGTGCGGTAATACGGTTGGTCTATCTCCCCGACTAGCGGCGGCGCGTTGATCAGGAGGACCGACATGTGGGATCCCGATGTCTACCTGGCCTTTGCCGACCACCGCAGCCGGCCCTTCTACGACCTGCTGTCCCGGGTGGGCACCGAGCGGGCCCGGCGGGTCGTCGACCTCGGTTGTGGGCCCGGGCATCTGACCAAGTACCTGTCCCGGCGTTGGCCGGACGCGGTGATCGAGGCGGTGGACACCTCGCCGGAGATGGTCGCCGCCGCCAAGGAACGCGGCATCGACGCGGTGGTCGGCGATCTGCGGGACTGGAAACCCAAGCCCGACACCGACGTGGTGGTCAGCAACGCGGCCCTGCACTGGGTGCCCGAGCACGCCGACCTGCTGGTCCGGTGGGCCGACGAGCTTGCGGCCGGGTCGTGGATCGCCGTCCAGATCCCCGGCAATTTCGAGACGCCGTCACACGCCACGGTGCGGACCCTGGCCCGCCGCGAGCCCTACGCGAAAGTCATGCGGGACATACCATTTCGTGTTGGCGCCGTGGTGCAGCCGCCGATGCAGTACGCCAATCTGCTGCTGGACGCCGGGTGCCGGGTCGACGTCTGGGAGACCACTTACCTGCACCAGCTGACCGGTGAGAACCCGGTGCTGGAGTGGATCACCGGGACGGCGCTGGTTCCGGTGCGGGAACGGCTCAGCGCGCAGGACTGGGAGCGGTTCCGCGAGGAGCTCATCCCGCTGCTGGACGACGCGTATCCGCCCCGGGCCGACGGCACGACGATCTTCCCGTTCCGGCGGGTGTTCATCGTCGCCGAGGTCGGCGGTTCCCGGCGATCGGCCGGCTAGCCGCTGGCTTCCTTCTCGATGCCGCGGTCAGCCGCGAGCGCCGACCGGGCGGTCGGCTTGACCCGGTGGATCTGCAGATACGTCTCGGTGTAACGGGCCGAGATCCGGGTGCCGGCGAACTCCGACGGGATCACGTCGCCGGTGCGTTGCCGCCAATCATGAAGGCGCACAGCCAAATCGGCGGCCACTTCGTCGGCGTCGGCATCGTCACCGGCCAGCAGGTTGGTGGTCTCGGTGGGGTCGGCGCGCAGGTCGTAGAGCTCGCGTTGCGGGCGCGGGGCGGTGATGAACGGCGCCACCGCGGCCCCGGACGGGCTTTCCTCGATGTCCAACGGCAGGTCGAGCAGCGGCCGGGGCGCGTAATTCTCGATGTAGCTGTATTCCTTGGTGCGAATCGCGCGGATCGGATCGAACGAGTCGTGATAGGTCTTCGTCGTGTACACGTGGTCCCTGACCGGCACGGTGTGCGGGTCCGGCGCGAGCAGCGCGCGGGCGTGCGACACCCCGTCGATCTCGGCCGGCATGTCCAGACCCAGCAGCTCGAGCAGCGTCGGCAGCAGATCCACGCCGCTGAACAGTTCGTCGTACACGGTTGGGGTGAACGCCCGGCCGGTGGGGGGCCGGATGATCATGCCGATGCCGGTCCCCGCGTCGTAGAGCGTGGACTTGGCGCGGGGGAACGCCGGGCCGTGGTCGGTGAAGAACACCACCCAGGTGCTGGCGTCCAACCCCGTTTCGGCCAGCGTGTCCAGTAACCGGCCGACGGCGGCGTCGGCCGTCGCGATCGAGCCATAGAAGCTGGCGAGGTCGCCGCGCACCTCGGGGGTGTCGGGTAGGTAGTCGGGCGGGTCGACCCCGGCGGGGTCCGCGGGCTCGTAGCGGTCCCGCGGATACGGCCGGTGCGTCTCGAAGAAACCCGCGGTCAACAGGAACGGTTGATCCGCGAGGTCTTCGGTGCCCTCGCGCAGCCATTGGGTGGCCCTGTCCACCACGTATTCGCAATACGAGTTCGACACGTCGAACTCGTCGAAGCCCAGCCGCTGCGGATAGGACGTCTCGTGCTGCATGCCGAAAAGCGCGGAGTACCAGCCGGCTTCGGTCATCATCTGGGGCAGCGTGCGCACGCCGTTGCGGTATTCCCAGCCGTGGTGGGCCAGCCCGATCAGGCCATTGGTCTGCGGGTAGCGCCCGGTGAACAGCGATCCGCGCGACGGCGAGCACAACGGTGCCGTGGCGTGCGCTTTGGTGAACAGGATGCCCTCGGCGGCAAGGCAGTCGAGCCGGGGGCTACAGACGTCCGGGTGGCCGTAGACGCCGAGATAGCGGCCCAGGTCGTGCCAGTGCACGATCAGCACGTTGTCTTTGTTGCCCGCTGCGTCGTCCGGCGCCAATTGCGTCACCTCGTTAACTTGCCTCGCGACCGGCGACGATACCGCAGCTACTGGGGGGAAGCCTGGATGCGCTCGCTGAAGCGGTTCTCGCACACGAACTCCGACAGCGGACGGGCGACGGCCCAGCCGTCCAGTTCCAGCGCCGGGCGCTCGGGAAATTCGGGCACCGGACCCAGGCACAGAACGGCGACCGGCTCCGCCCCGGCGGGCATTGCAAGCAGGGCCGCCAACCGGTGCGGATCGAACAGCGAAACCCAGCCCATGCCAAGGCCTTCGGCGCGTGCGGCCAGCCACAGATTCTGGATCGCGCACGACACCGACGCGAGGTCCATCTGCGGCAGCGTCCGCCGGCCGAACACGTGTTTTTCGCGGTCGTCGCCCAGCGCCACCACCAGCAACTCGGCGCAGTCCAGGATGCCTTCGACTTTCAGGGCGAGAAACTCGTCGGCCCGCTCGCCCAGGGCGGCGGCGGTGAGCGGGCGTTCCTCGTCGACGAGCGCGTGGATGCGCCGCCGCAGCGCGTCGTCGGTGATCCGGATGAACCGCCACGGCTGCATCAGGCCGACGCTGGGCGCCGCGTGGGCGGCCTGCAGCAGGCGGGCCAGCACGTCCTCACCGACCACGCCGCCGGGCGAGAACCGGCGCATGTCGCGGCGGGAGAAGATCGCCCGATAGACGGCCCGCCGCTCCTGCGGGCTGAAGGGCTCGTCGGTCACGGGAGTCATCGTAGGGAATCGGGGCTAGCGTGAACCCTGACCGGGCGAACACCCGAAGAAAGGAGTGTTCCGTGAAGCCCTTCGACCTACTCGACCGGCTGCCCACCGACGGGGCCGCCGGCCGCGTGTACGGCGAGCCCTATCAGACACCGGACGGCGCCACCGTGATCCCCGTGGCCAAACCGCTGGGCGTCTTCGTCATCCGCAACGGCGAGGCGTCCTGGAAGCCCGCCCTGGACGGCAACCGCATCGCGCTGATCGGAGTGATCACCGGCCTGCTGGCGGCCGTGATCGGCAGCCTGGCGGTGCTGCGGCAGCCGCCGTGGCCGCGGATGACGATCACGGACTATAGGTAACGCCGACCGCGCGGAACACGTACTCGGGCGGCATGTCGAAGGCCAGCGATCGCCGCGGCAGCCCGCCCAGCACGTCGTCGCCGATGGCCACCTTGTAGTGCAGCGACAGCTCACCGCTGAACTTCGGGTCGACCCGGGCGACGTCCACGTCGACCTGCAGGCCGGCGGACGATATCTCCACCCGCGCCGCACCGGTCTCCGGCGCGTCCCAGCGGACGTCGACGGTCGGGCCCGCGAGCCGGGGCAGCATCGACAGCGTGGCCAGCACCCGCTCGTCGGTGAACACCAGCGAACCCGTGTAGCTGGCGACGCTGTGCGGCAGACGGACGCCGGGGATGGCGCCGCGGAACCGCCTGGTGACCGGGACGAAGTCGGCAAGATAGCGCAGGCCCTCCGCCTCCACCTGCGCGTGCACGTCCTCGGGCAGCTTGCCGATGCCGAACAACCTGCGAACGAATACGGCCATGACGCCAGTATGGACCGGGTTGAAAGACGGCGTGGTCAGGCCGCTCGATGCTTCGCGCGGCCCGGCTGGTATCGGTGGGGTATGACCCGACCGCGGGCCGTTGCGGCCGTCTGCATCGCCCTGGCGGTCTACGCCCTCATGTGGGTGGGGTACGCGCAGCACTGGCACTGGGTGCAGCGCGCGGACTCCTCGCTGCTGGATGCCGCGCGCACCGGCGCGCTCGACCACCCGTGGTGGGTGCGACTCTGGGCGGACGTCTCGTTCGCGCTGGGCCCGGTCCCGCTGCGGGTGCTGGGCACCGTGGCCGCGGTGGTCGCCCTGGCGCTGCGCCGGGTGCGCGCGGGGCTGCTGCTGTTGGCCTGCGCGCCGCTCAGCGGGCTGGTGACGGTGGCGGCGAAGGCGCTGGCGGACCGGCCGCGGCCGTCGACCATGCTGGTGGCCGCGGCCGAAACGTCGTTTCCGTCCGGGCACGCGCTGGAGGTGACGGCCGCGTTGCTCGCGGCGCTGAGCCTGGCGTTGCCGGCGATCCGCGGGGCGGTGCGCGGTGTCGCGGTCGCGGTGGTCGTGCTGATCGCGTTGGCGGCGGGGATTTCCCGGGTGGCGCTGAACGTGCACTACCCGTCCGACGTGTTGGCCGGCTGGGCGCTGGGCTACCTGTATTTCCTGTTGTGTATCACGGTGATTCGGCCGCCGACCGGCGCGTTCTCCCGAAGACCGTGGGACACCGAGGATTTGGTCACGGCGCAGTGACCTAACCGGGTCGAAAGCTTGACTTGACCCCGCGCCCAGCGGGTTCGACGATTGAGGTCATGCGCCGACTGCTCGCTTCGCTGTTCGCTTCGGCGTGCGCATTTCTCGTGGCGCTGGCCCTGGCGCCGGTTGGCGGCGCGGCCGGGGCCCCCTGGTTTGCGAACGCGGTCGGTGATGCCACGCAGGTGGTTTCGGTGATGAGCACCGGCGGATCGAACGCGACCATGGACATCTACCAGCGCACCGCCGCCGGCTGGGAGGCGCTGCGGACCGGCATCCCCACCCACGTCGGTTCGGCGGGCATGGCGCCCCAGGCCAAGAGCGGGGTGCCGGCCACCCCGATGGGCGTCTACACGCTGGACTCCGCCTTCGGCACCGCACCCAACCCCGGCACCGGCCTGCCCTACACCCAGGTGGGGCCGAACCACTGGTGGAGCGGCGACGACCACAGCCCAACCTTCAACTCCATGCAGGTGTGCCAGAAGGCGCAGTGCCCGTTCAACACCGCCGAAAGTGAAAACCTGCAAATCCCGCAGTACAAGCACGCGGTCGTGATGGGCGTGAACAAGAACAAGACCCCGGGCGGCGGCGCGGCGTTCTTCTTCCACACCACCGACGGGAAACCCACCGAGGGCTGCGTCGCCGTCGACGACGCTCAGCTGGTGTCGATCATGAAATGGCTGCGGCCCGGCGCGGTAATCGCGATCACCAAGTAGCGCCTCAGGTGGCCAGCGCGCGCCCAGGCTTGAGCGCGAAGTTCATGCCCTCCAACGACATTGTGGCGTCGTAGGTCCGGTCGTACCCGGTTCCCGCGATCTTCCAGCCGGCATCGGTGCGCCGGTAGGTGTCGCGGTAGAAGGCGGCGCCGATCAGCATGAAGTTCAGGTCGGCGACGATCACCCGGTCCTGCAAATACCAACTGCCCGTTGCGGTGTCGCCGTCGACGACGATGTCGGGATGGGTCACCCGGTGCTCGGTGATGACGTTGGCGGGCAGCGACGTACGCATGTACTCGACCAGGTCGTCGCGGTTGGTGAAGTGCAACTCGTTGCCGAGCGACGGGCCGTAGTCGGCCTTGATGTCCTCGGCGAGGGTGTCGGCGAAGTCGTCCCAGTGCTTGGTGTCCAGCGCGCGCAGGTACCGGTACTTGACCTGCTTGATGGCTTCGATGTCGGCGAGATCGTGAGGGGTCATCAGGTCATTGCAGCACACGGGTGATTGGCCCGCTGCGCTCGCATCGACGGGCCGGCGTCGCCGAGACGTAAAGCGCGGTCACCGGCCGTCGGAGAGGTGGCGGGTGACCATGTCGATCAGGGCCCGTCGCTCCAGGCTCCAGTCGATCGCGGTCCCGGTGACCATCCGCACCAACACCACGCCCCGCAAGGTGGCCCAGATGACCTCGGCCACACCGGCATTCGCCGGATCGTCGGTGATCAGCCGCCCCAACTGGCCGATGGCATCGTTAATTTCCAGCAGGTGCCGGCGCGGCGACTCGCCCGGCCCCCCGCGGGTGGCGCGCAGAATCTCGAACGCCGCCATCGACGTGGGGCTGCTGTAGCAGGCCCACGCGGTGTCGACCACCACCTCGATGCGCTCCCGTAGGGGCAACTCGCTGACGTCGGCCGACGACAGGCTGTCGATCAGCCGGTCCACCCCGTCGTCCACGACTGCCATCAACAGGCCGTTGCGATCGCCGAAGTGATACTGGATCACCCCCCAGGTCACGCCCGCGCGCTCGGCCACGTGTTTGGCGGTCGCCGCGGCGAAGCCTTCCTCGGTGATGCAGCGGACGGTCTCGTCGATGATCCGCGCGCGGGTGTCGTCACCGCGCTTGCGCGGCGCGGTGGTGCGCCGGGTGGGGCCAACCGAGCCTCCGGCGTGACCTGCGACGATGGACATTGTTGACTTTATAACATAGCCGAGTCTATTTTTGGCCGGTGAGCCGATACGCGCGGTTGACCCGCGAGCAGCTGGCCGTGCTGGTCCCCGAACTGCTGCTGATCGGGCAGCTGATCGACCGCTCGGGCATGGCCTGGTGCATCAGCGCGTTCGGCCGCGAGGAGATGGTGCAGATCGCCATCGAGGAATGGGCGGGCGCCAGCCCCATCTACGCCCGCCGCATGCAGCGGGCGCTCAACTTCGAGGGCAACGACGTGCCGACCATCTTCAAGGGGCTGCAACTCGACATCGGCGCGCCGCCGCAATTCATGGACTTCCGCTACACCGTCCACGACAAGTGGCACGGCGAATTCCAGCTCGACCACTGCGGCGCGCTGCTCGACGTCGAGCCGATGGGGGAAAAGTACGTCTTCGGGATGTGCCACACCATCGAGGATCCGACGTTCGACGCCACCGCGGTGGCAACCAACGCGCGCGCCCAGGTGCGCCCCATCCACCGGCCGCCGCGAACACCCAAGGATCGCCACCCACACTGCGCGTGGACCGTCATCATCGACGAGTCCTACCCCGAGGCCCAAAGCATTCCCGCGCTGGACATCGTGCGCCAAACCCGCGCCGCGACATGGGAACTCGAGCCGATCGACCGCTCCGACGAGGGCAACGCGGACTACTCCGGACCGTTGCTGTCCGACTTCGACTTCGCCGGCTTCTCGCATTCGGCGCTGGTCCGGATGGCCGACGAGGTGTGCCTGCAGATGCATCTGCTCTACCTGTCGTTCGCCATCGCGGTGACCGCACGCGCCGCCGACGACGCCCAGGCCGTGACGGTGTGCACCCAGGGCCTGACCGGCATCGCGGGCGTGGCCGCCGAACGCATTCACCGGGCGCTGAAGCTCCCGGGTGGGGTCCAGGGGGTGCTCGAGGTGCTCGAACTGCACCCGCTGCTCAACCCCGCCGGCTACGTCCGCGCGGAAACGGCCGACCGGCTCGTGGTGCACCGCTCACCCGCCCACGACGACGCCGCCTGGATCGCCCTGTGCTCACCCGAATCCGTGCAGCCGCTGCAGGCGATTGCCACCGCAGTCGACCCGCACGTCGGGGTCCGGGTCAGCGGCACCAACACCGACTGGACCGCCGAACTGGTGGAAACCGACACCGCGGCCGCCGAACTGCCCGAGGTGTCGGTAACGAAAGTCAGTGGCGGAGCGACATTCCAGTTTGAACCCAGGCGATCGCTGCCGCTGACCGTGGTGTAAGCACCGGCGCGGATTTGTCAAGGGGCCTGCGGTACCGCTTCGGTGACGAGGTGGCATCGACCGGATACCGATGACGTTGCAAGCCATCGGTTTTGGGCGTGTCCGCGGCTATGGTTAACGCTGGCCACCGACCCCTATAGACGAAAGTTTTCGCTCTATGTACGACCCACTCGGGTTGTCGATCGGGACCACGAACCTGGTCGCTGCGCGTAACGAAAGCCCACCGGTAACCCGGCGGTCGGTGCTGACCCTATATCCGCACTGTGCGCCGAAAGTCGGTGTGCCCGAAGAGACTTCGTATCCGGCGGAGCCGGGCGTGATGATGCGGGGCTTCGTCGAGCGCATCGGTGACTCGGTGGCGCTGGTGTCGGCCGACGGGTCCGCGCATGACCCGGAACTGCTCACGGTGGAGGCGCTGGACGGGATGGTGCGCGCCGCCGGCGCGGACGCCTCTTCTTCGGACATCTCCATCGCCGTGCCCGCCTACTGGAAACCCGTTACGGTGCAGGCGCTGCGCGACGGATTGCGAACCCATCTGGGGTTCGTGCGCAGCGGCATGGCACCGCGGCTGGTCTCCGACGCGATCGCGTCGTTGACCGCGGTCAAGTCCGAGCTCGGCCTGCCCGACGACGGTGTGGTGGGGCTGCTCGATTTCGGCGGCGGCGGCACGTCGGCCACGCTGGTCAACGTCGCGGGCGATTTCGAACTGGTCAGCGCGACAATGCGTTACGCGGCCCTGTCCGGGGACGAGATCGACCAGGAGCTGCTGCTGCGGGTGTTCGAGGAGCTGGGCCGCGGCAGCGGCATCGACCCGGGAAGCACCGCCGCCGTGGGGCAGCTCGGCGAGCTGCGGGAGCAATGCCGGTTGGCCAAGGAGCGGCTGTCCACCGACGCGGTCACCGAGATCACGGCCGAACTCGGCGAGCGCCGGTGCAGCCTCACGCTCAGACGAGACGACCTCGAAGACCTGATGACCGACCGGCTGACCGGCTTCATCTACGCGCTGGACGACATGCTGGTGCGCTACCGAAAGGGCTGGGCGGACCTCGCGGCCGTGGTGGCCGTCGGCGGGGGCGCGCACATTCCGCTTGTCGCCGAACGGCTTTCGGTGCACGGACGCACGCCGGTCCTGACGCCGGCGCAGCCCGCCCTCGCGGCGGCGTGCGGCGCGTTGCAGCTGGCCGCCCGCGGGGACGAGCTGAGCCTGCGCACGCGGACGTCGATCGGCCTGCTCGCGTCCGCGCACGCCACCGGCGACGTCGTCGACCTCGGCGCCGGCGACGTGCTGGTGATCGACGACGAGGCGATGACCGATCGCGAGCTGGCGTGGTCGCAGACCGAATACCCCGGCGACCTGCGGGTGCGGTTCGGCGGCGAAACCTACGACGAAGACGGCCCGTCCGGCTGGTCGATGCGGCTGAACGTGATCGACCCGGCCCCGGACCGGCCGTGGCGCCGCCTTCGGTTGTCACAGTTGATCATCGGGATGTCCGCGCTGGTGGCCATGACGGCGATCGGCGGTGTCGCCTACACGCTGACCGGCATCGAGAACCGTCAGGCCCCGCCGGCGCCCAGCGTCGCGCCCCGGCCCGCCCCGCCGGCCAGCCCGCTGGTTCCGCGCACCGTCGCGCCGCCGCCCCCGACGGCCGTGCCGGTCCCGCCCAGCGCCGCGCCGGTGCCCAGCCCGGCGCCGCCGCCGTCACCACCGCCGCCACCACCGCCGCTGGTGGTCACCACGCAGGCGCCGCCCGTCTACACCCCGCGGCACACCGCGCCGCCGGTGACCCAGGCGCCGACGACGACGGCCATGACGACGCCCCCGCCGCCGCCGACCACGACCGAGAGCGAGCCGCCCCCGCCGTCGACGACGACGACCACCAGCACGACGGTGCCGATGACCACCCAGTGGATCCACGTGCCGCTGTTGCCGGTGCCCATACCGGTCCAGGTTCCGCAGACGCAGGCCCCGCAGGCGCCGGCCCCGCAGTACACCCCGTACCCGCAGTACCCGCAGTATCCGCAGAACTCGCAGAACCCCTTCCTGAGCCCGGGCTACTAGCCGCGAGACCCCGCTGCCGAGCGCGTCCGCGCCGGCGCGGGTAGCGTGGAATTCGCCCCGTCGGGCGGGGTTTATCCGGTATTGCCTCATGGGGGGCCGGAACAAGTCAGCGAGCAAATCAGCGGACTGTGGAGGCATGCGTGGACATCGTGCTGGGGGTTTCGCTGGCCCCCGAAACGGTGCGCCTGGTGGTCATCGAGGGCCAGAACGCCGACGGCGTCACCGTCGAACAGGACGAGTTCGAGGTCGCCGGCACGGACCCGGGGGCCGCCGGTGCGGTCGAGCAAGTGCTGGCGGCGATCGAGGGCACCCGCGAAGGCGCGCTCGCCGGCGGCTACCACCTGGAGTCGACCGGCGTGACCTGGACGGACGCCGCCGGTGTCGGCGCGCTGCG